>NZ_JBXWSF010000103.1:0-11371 GCF_059613285.1 Ruegeria sp. BHSB058
GCGATGAAGTGGGCCAGTTTGTTTTCCTCGCGCGCGACTTCGAGCCCGCCTTCGGTGGTGCGTTCCTCGCGCTTTTCGGGGACGATGCAGACGGCGTGCGGCTTGTGGCGCAGGGCGATTTTCTGCATCTCGTCGGTCGCGGCCATCTCGAAGTTGAGCGGCACCGACAGCACCTCCATCAGCCCGTCGATATCGGCGTCCGAGATGTGGCGGCGATCTTCGCGCAGGTGCGCGGTAATGCCGTCGGCGCCCGCTTCTTCGGCCAGCCTGGCGGCGCGCAGCGGGTCGGGATAGGCCCCGCCGCGCGCATTGCGCACAGTGGCCACGTGGTCGATATTCACGCCGAGACGCAGATGGGTGTCAGACATCGTTAGAATCCTTTTCCTGCCCTGTGGCCGAGCCTAGAGGCTTTGACGGCACCGCGTCAGCCCTTACCTGGGCCAAACGTTTGATTTGGTCGAATTTCTTTTTGATCTTGGTGCGGCGGCGCTGCTGATAGGTGCGCACCAATGGCAGGCTGAGATAATAGCAGACGACACCGGCAATGATGCCGGGCAGGATGCCACCGATCATGTAGGGGAAGAACACCTCGTCATAGAACACGCCCAGCCCGTGCCAGTCGGCATCGCGGTCGGTGAAGAGCGCGATGAAGTTGTCCTTGAGATCCGCCATGGCGTTGGCGAACTTGCCCATAAGCCCCTGAGTTTGCCCCTTTTCGAATTTGGTGCCCAGAAGGAAATGGCCGGTCTGCAGGCTGACCACGCCAATCGGGACATAAGTGAGCGGGTTGCCAAAGAAGGTGCCGCTGAGCGAGGCCAGAAAATTGCCGTTGATCATCCGGGCCACCACGGCGGCGATGACGAAGTGCATCCCGTAGAACGGCGTGAACGAGGCGAAGACCCCGGCGCCGACGCCGCGCGCGATGCGCTCGGGCGAATCCGGCAAGCGACGGATGCGGTGCTTGACGTAGTGAAAGGCGCGGGTCCAGCCGCCGCGCGGGTAGACGAACTCCGATGCGATCTGGACGGGAGAGCGGCGATCTCGGCGCTTGAAAACCACTCCTGACCGTCCTCTCTTAGTCCGTTTCCGCCGCTGCCAGATCGGAATCGCGGAACCGTTCGACCGCCGCCACGTCGCTTTCCGCTTCGAGCGTCAGCATCAACGAATGCAACTGTTCGACATCGCGCAGTTCGACGTTGATCAGCAGGCGGTAAAAGTCCGGTTTCCGATCCACGAATTCAAGGTTTGAGATATTGGCCTTTTTCTCGCCGATCAATGTGCAAATACGTCCCAGCACGCCGGCATCGTTGCCGATGGTCAGGTCGAGCGTGGCGCCGTAAACCGCCGGGTGGGTGCCGGAATGCCAGTGCAGGTCGACCCAGCGCTCGGGCTGGTTTTCGTATTCGCTCAGCCGCGTGCAGTCGATGGCGTGCACGACCACGCCCTTGCCGCGATAGGTGATGCCGACGATGCGTTCGCCCGGCAGCGGCTGGCAGCAGGGCGCGCGTTCGAAGCTTTGCCCCGCTTCCAGGCCGATCACCGCGCGCCGCAGAGGGATGGTTTCGCCCTCGTCGCGGGTGAGTTCGGGATAGACCGCCTCGATCACGTCATGCGCGGTCAGCTCGGCGCTGCCAAGGCGGGCCAGCAATTCGCTGCGGTCCTTGAGGCGCAGATGCCTGGCAGCGGTATCCAGAACCTTGTCGGTGGCCTTGCGCCCGACATGTTCAAAGGCGGCGCGCGCCAGTTCGTGGCCGAGTTTGACAAAGCGTTCGCGGTCCACCTCGCGCAGGGCGCGGCGGATGGCGGTGCGGGCCTTGCCGGTCACCGCGATTTCCAGCCAGGTGACCTGAGGCGTCTGGCCGTCGGCGGTGATGATATCGACCGACTGACCGTTCTTGAGCCGGGTCCAGAGCGGCACCCGGATGCCGTCGACCTTGGCGCCGACGCAGGCGTGGCCGATGCGGGTGTGGATGGCATAGGCAAAGTCGATGGGTGTCGCCCCGCGCGGCAGTTTCACCACGTCGCCCTTGGGGGTAAAGCAGAACACCTGGTCGGAATACATCTCGAGCTTGACGGCTTCGAGGAAATCCTCGTGATCCTCTTCGGTGTCGAACTGTTCGGTCAGGCTGGAAATCCACTTGGCCGGGTCCACCGCAAAGGGGTTTTCCGAGCGCACGCCGTCGCGGTACGACCAGTGGGCCGCAACACCGGTTTCGGCCACGTCATGCATCTGGCGGGTGCGGATCTGAACCTCGACCCGTTTGCCGTCGCGGCCCGACACGGTGGTGTGGATCGAGCGATAGCCGTTCGATTTCGGCTGGCTGATGTAATCCTTGAACCGCCCCGGCACCGCCCGCCAGCGCTGGTGGATCGCGCCCAGCGTGCGATAGCAGTCTTCCTCGGTCTGGGTGATGATGCGGAACCCGTAGATATCGGACAGACGCGAGAAGCCCTGATCCTTTTCCTGCATCTTGCGCCAGATCGAATAGGGTTTCTTGGCGCGGCCGAACACCTCGGCCTCGATGCCCGCCTTTTCCAGCTCGTGCCGCATGTCACCGGTGATGCGATGGATCACGTCGCCGGTTTCACGTTGCAGGGTGATGAAGCGACGGATGATGGACTGGCGGCCTTCGGGATTCAGGACACGGAAAGCGAGGTCTTCGAGTTCCTCGCGCATCCATTGCATGCCCATCCGGCCTGCCAGCGGCGCGTAGATATCCATCGTCTCGCGCGCCTTGACCACCTGTTTTTCCGGGCGCATCGCCTTGATGGTGCGCATGTTGTGCAGACGGTCGGCCAGCTTGACCAGAATGACCCGCAGGTCCTTGGACATGGCCATGAACAGTTTGCGGAAGTTTTCCGCCTGTTTTGTTTCGTGGCTGGACAGTTGCAGGTTGGTCAGCTTGGTGACGCCATCGACCAGCTTGGCGACCTCATCCCCGAACATCTCGGCCACCTGGCCATAGCTGGCCTTGGTATCCTCGATGGTGTCATGCAGCAGGGCGGTGATGATGGTGGCGTCATCCAGACGCTGTTCGGTCAGAATGGCGGCAACGGCGACCGGATGGGTGAAATAGGGCTCGCCCGAGTGGCGGAACTGCCCCTCGTGCATCTTGTCGCCGAACTCGTAGGCCCGTTTTAGGCGATCGGAATTGGTTTTTGGATTGTAATTGCGGACCAGCGCAATCAGGTCTTCAGCAGAAATCATCCGGTCCGCACCTTCCCGTATCCGGGTTACCCCTGGCCCTGAGCCTCCATGAGGGCGCGCAGGAGCTTTTCTTCGGACATGTCGTCAGCGGCGGGCTTGTCCGATTCGGCACCCATCAGCAGGGCCATCTGGTCCTCTTCGGGCTCGTCGACCTCGATCTGGGTCTGGTTGGCTTCGATCAGGCGTTCACGCAGTTCGTCGGCCGTCTGGGTTTCGTCGGCGATTTCGCGCAGGGACACAACGGGATTCTTGTCGTTGTCACGGTCCACGGTGATCCCGGCGCCGGCGGAAATTTCGCGCGCGCGATGGGCGGCGAGCATCACCAGCTCGAACCGGTTCGGAACCTTGTCTACGCAGTCTTCTACCGTCACGCGGGCCATGAGGCACTCTCCAATCAGAAACCGTGTCAGGAAGGGGCTTATCTAAGGCGGAATCCCCGGCTTGACAAGCGCGAAATACCAACAAATCGGCAATCAGAGCGGTCTGACCGCCGCCACGTCGCCCCGAGGCAGGTCCGCCAGCATTTCTGTGACGGTCCGGCCCAGAACCGGATGCCGCCAGCCAGGGGCCACATCGGCCATCGGCACCAGGACAAAGGCCCGGTCCTGAAGGCGGGGATGGGGCAGAATCAGCTGTTCGGGCGCGACCCTGACCTGATCTTCGGGTGGCAGGTTGAACCAGCGGTCATATTCCCGCGCGTCGGGCAGCACACTGTCCTGCCAACAGACGATGTCGAGGTCGAGCGTGCGCATGCCCCAGCGCTGTTCGCGTGCCCGCCCAAAGCGGTGTTCCACGCGGTGCAGAAGATCAAGCAATCCTTCGGGCGCAAGGTCTGTCTCCAGCAGCGCCGCCGCGTTCACGTAATCGGGTCCGGCCCCCGCCGGAAAGCAGGGCGTGGCATAGAATCGGCTGGCGGCGCGAATCGTCGCCCCTTCGTCGGCAAGCACGTCCAGCGCAAGTTGCAGGGTCGTCTGCGGGTCGGAGCCGTCGAAATTGAGGTTCGCCCCCAGTGCAATAACGGTTTCTTGTCTGCTATTGTTCATCAAATACTCCATATTCGACCCACAGAATGCTTGCGATAAGTCGCAAAATTCTTACATTAAGACCACCATTTCGCCGATCACTCACCACTCACTCACGCAAATACTCGGCGAAAAGGGTGCACCGGAAGGGAAAAAGTTAATGTTTTATAAAGACGAACGGCTAGCGCTGTTCATCGACGGCTCGAATCTATATGCCGCCGCAAAAGCTCTGGGATTTGACATCGACTACAAATTGCTCCGTCAGGAGTTCATGCGTCGTGGGAAACTTCTGAGGGCGTTCTACTATACAGCGCTGCTTGAAAACGATGAGTATTCTCCGATCAGACCGCTGGTGGACTGGCTGCATTACAACGGTTTCACCATGGTCACGAAACCGGCGAAGGAATACACCGACAGCATGGGCCGCCGCAAGGTCAAGGGGAACATGGATATCGAACTGACCGTGGATGCCATGGAACTGGCGCCGCGCGTGGATCATATCGTGCTGTTCTCGGGCGATGGCGATTTCCGCCCGCTGATTGCCAGCCTGCAACGCCAGGGCGTGCGGGTCTCGGTGGTGTCGACCATCCGCAGCCAGCCGCCGATGATCTCGGACGAGCTGCGCCGCCAGGCCGACAACTTCATCGAGCTGGAAGAGCTGCGCGACGTGATCGGACGCCCGCCGCGCGACATTCCGGCCGAGGATCGGAACTATGCCGCGGCAGGCGGTCGCTGAGCGACACACGATCGGCTGAATTCAGGGGGTTCGGTCAGGGAAAAGCGCGGCCAGGTTCGGATGAGCCTGGCCGCGTCGCTTTAAATATGACTCGTACTGAAACGAGTCATGTTCTAGCGCGCAAAGATGACGGCAGGATGACAAAACCTTGGTCACTTGTCGTATCCGGCGAAATCTCCTACGTGTCGGCGGCAAGGAGATGACGACCATGACCAGACCGCCGCTTTCCCTGTATCTGGCCGCGCCGCGCGGATTTTGCGCGGGCGTGGACCGGGCCATCAAGATCGTCGAGATGGCATTGGAGAAATGGGGCGCGCCGGTCTATGTGCGCCACGAGATCGTGCACAACAAGTATGTCGTGGACGGGCTGCGCGAAAAGGGTGCGGTGTTTGTCGAGGAACTGGAAGAATGTCCCGACGACCGCCCGGTGATCTTTTCGGCGCATGGGGTGCCGAAATCGGTGCCCGCGGATGCCGAGCGGCGCAACATGGTTTATGTCGATGCCACCTGCCCGCTGGTGTCCAAGGTGCATATCGAGGCGCAGCGCCATGCCGAGGCCGGGTTGCAGATGATCATGATCGGCCACAAGGGTCATCCCGAGACGGTCGGTACCATGGGACAGCTGCCCGAGGGCGAAGTTCTGCTGGTGGAAACGGTCGCGGATGTGGACCGGGTTGCGGTGCGCGATCCCGAACGGCTGGCCTTTGTCACCCAGACCACCCTGTCGGTCGATGATACCAAGGATATCGTGGCGGCCCTGCAGGCGCGGTTTCCCGCCATTGTCGGGCCGCACAAGGAAGACATCTGTTACGCCACTACCAACCGGCAGGAGGCGGTCAAGGCCATCGCGCCGAAATCGGATGCGCTGCTGGTCGTGGGGGCGCCGAATTCGTCCAATTCGCGCCGTCTGGTCGAGGTCGCCTCGAAGGCCGGGTGCCGCTATGCGCAGCTGGTGCAGCGCGCCACGGATATCGACTGGCGGGCGCTGGACGGTATCGCCTCGGTCGGCATCACCGCCGGGGCCTCGGCGCCGGAGGAGCTGATCAACGAGGTGATCGACGCCTTTCAGGACCGCTATGCCGTCACGGTCGAGATTGTCGAAACCGCCACCGAGAGTGTCGAATTCAAGGTTCCGCGCGTGTTGCGCGCTTAGGAAAGGGGGCCGCGATGACCAAAGACCGAACCCTGTCCGTCTATGACGCGAAAAGCCAGGCCTATCTGGACATGGTCAGTGACTGGAACGACCCCTGTCTGGACGCTTTCATCGCCGCGATACCGGCGGGGGCGCATGTGCTGGATCTGGGCTGCGGTCCCGGCCATGCGGCGGCAATGATGGCCCAAGCGGGGTTGCGCGTGACGGCGACCGACGGATCAGCCGAAATGGTGCGGCTTGCGGCCCGAAACCCGGGTGTCGAAGCGCGGCAGGAGGTGTTTGACGACATCGCCGGGGTCGATATCTATGACGGGATCTGGGCGAGTTTTTCACTGTTGCACGCGCCCAAGGCCAAGTTACCCCTGCATCTCGCGGCGCTGCACCGGGCCGCGCGTTCCGGTGCGCGGCTGCATCTGGTGCTGAAGCTGGGGCAAGGCGAGAAGGTGGACGAGTTTGGCCGGTTCTATGCCTACTATGAGCGGTCCGAGTTGGAAGACCTGCTTGCCAAGGCGGGCTTTTCCGTCCATTCGCATGTGACCGGGGCCGACGCGGGGTTTTCGGGTCGTGTCGAGGAATGGATTGCAATCACTGCTCATGCCTGAATTGTTTGCCTATACGGACGGGGCGTGCTCCGGCAATCCCGGCCCGGGGGGCTGGGGCGTGCTGCTGCGCGCAGTTGACGGCGAGCGTATCCTGAAGGAGCGCGAGCTGAGCGGTGGCGAGGCAGAAACCACCAACAACCGGATGGAACTGCTGGCCGCGATCAACGCACTGGAAACGCTGGAGCGGCCCACGCAAATCACCGTCGTGACCGATAGCGCCTATGTCAAGAACGGGGTCACCGGCTGGATATTCGGGTGGAAGAAAAACGGCTGGCGCACGTCAAACAAGAAGCCGGTCAAGAATGTCGAGCTGTGGCAACGGCTGGACGAGGCGCAGGCCCGTCATCAGGTGACCTGGGAATGGGTCAAGGGCCATGCGGGACATCCGGAAAACGAGCGCGCCGATGAACTGGCGCGCGCGGGCATGAAGCCGTTCAAGAAGCCCGCTCAGTCGCAGTCATAGAATTTCTTGCGCCCGCCGATACAGTCGGATGGCCGGATGGGCACCATCTTGGTGGCGTCCTTGCGTGTGACGAATCCGGGAACCCCTGTGACCTCGTTTGTATCACTGTCGTCCGTCTGGGCGGGTTTGGCAGCCTGGGTCGTGCGCTGTGTGGTCGTCTGTGTCCTGGGCTTGGTCGTGCGGGTCGGTGTCGATGTACGGGCCACCTTGGGGCAGGCAATTCCCGGCTTGGCCTCGATCGCGGCGACAAGTTCTTGATACCCGCGCACGCCGTCCTGATACCTGTCGGTCAGAGGCATCCCCGCCTGTTTGAGAAACGCCGCCGTAGCCGCCTGTGAGCGTCGCCCGAAATCGCCGTCAATGGCCCCAAGGTAACATCCCCTTTCCTTCAACCGCGTCTGCGCCAGCCGCGTCGCTTCTTCAAGGGTCATCTCGGGTTCCGGTTCCACCTCGTGTTCTGGGTTCTGCGCGGCCTCCGGTTCCGGTTCGGCTGCGGGTTCCGGGTTGGCCAAAGCCGGCGTTTGCGGTTCTTCGGTGGCGGGCAGCGCGGCGATCACTTCGGATCGGGGCGCCGGTGCGGTGGCATCGGAAGAAATCGCCGTACGATTGGCAGGCCTGAGTTCTTCGCGTTTTTCCAGGGCGAAAGCATAGAGGGGATGCGTGCTTTGATCCTCGAACTTGATGAGGAAGGCATCCCAGGCTTCGAAACTTCCCGCGCGGTCGGCCTCGATGAAGTCTTGCGAGATCGACGCTGTCGGGGGCGGTGGCACGCTTGGTTGTGGTTCTGGCGCGGCCCGGCCCGTGCCGCTTTCGGGGTTGATCACGTATTCGCCGCCGCCGAGCGAGGAATAGACGAAGGGCGCGGCCCCCGGCACCGATTGGCGCATGCTGTCGCGGACACGGCCCAGCAGTTGGCGCACATCCGTCGGCGGCCCCGCCATCGCATCAAGGAAGGCGGCGGTGAAGGGCGAGTTGCCGCCGGTTCGTCCGTCGGGCGTGATTTCACCAGCGGCGGCGGCGTAGGCGATCAGCGTGTCGGATTCGTTGGTCTGGACATCCGCGAGACCCTGCCGGGCGCTGCGGGTGCCGCCCTGCTGTTTCATGCGGGCCAGGAAGGGGTTGTTGCGGCACGCGTCGAGCACCACCATCTTCATCCGCCGTGCGCCCGAGATCTGGCGCAGGATCAGATCCATCTCGACCATTTCCAGACCGGCGTCGCGCACATCTTCGAGGCGGGCATCGACCGGCATCAGATAGTTGGTGCCGCCGATCTCGATCCCGTGCCCGGCGTAATAGACCATGGCGATTTCCGAACGATCCGCCATCGCGCGGAAATTGCGCAGCGTTTCGCGCATCTGCACGCGGTTGAGGTTGTCGGCGCGGACGACCTCGAACCCCTGATCTTCGAGCAGGACAGAGACGGCGGCGGAATCATTGCGGGGATTGTCCAGCGGCGCGACCGCCTGATAGTCGGAGTTTCCGATTACCAGCGCCACCCGGTCGGCCCATGCGCAGACCGGCAGGATCAGAATAATCAGAATGGCCGCCAGAAACTTCATCGGCACCTCGGGTTACACGTCACGGACAGTTTATCCGAGAATTGGCCCGCCTCAAAGGATGCTGGTCACACAGATTATCGGCGGAAGTATTTTTGCCAGATCCAGATTACCAGCAAGGCCCCCAGCAGCGCGCCGACGAAGCCCGAAAGCCAGCCCATCATCGTCGCAAGCCCGCGCAGGACAAAGCCGCCGAGCAGCGCGCCGACGATGCCGATGGCCATGGTGGTGGGAATGTCGGCCTCGATCCGCATCAGGCGGGTAGCGAGAAATCCGGCGGCGGCACCGATGACGATCAGGGCGACGACGGGCATGTCATTTCCTCCAGTGCGTGGGCACGATGATCAGCGCGCCTATGGACGAAATCACCGCGTTCAGGCCCGGAGAGCCGAAGCCGATCCCGAACATTATGCGGAAGAAATGGAAGATGAACGCGCCGCCGACACAGATGATGATGGATTGCACATAGCCGTTGCGGGTAAAGCCGGTCGCCTCGGACAGGTATCCGACGATCCCGGCAATGATGACCGTTCCCATCAGGATCATGAACATGCGGGCGCCCTCCGTCTAAAGCCGGGTTCCCGCGCCAACCGGGAAACCGCGCAGGAACGTCTTATTATCCTGCGCGCCTTTGCCCGCTCTTTGCAAGCGCAGCAGATCGACCGCGCCGGACCCGCAGGCCACGCGCAGGGTGTCGTTGAGAACCTCGCCCGGTTCCCCCTGCCCCTGCGCCAGCCGCGAGGCCAGCAGTTTGACCCGTTCGCCTTCGATTTCGGTCCAGGCTCCGGGGAACGGCGACAGGCCCCTGATCTGACGGTCGATCTCGGCGGCGGGCCGGGTCCAGTCCACCCGTGCCTCGGCCTTGTCGATCTTGGCGGCATAAGTGACGCCCGCATCCGGTTGCGGGGCGGGGGCGAGTTCGGGCAAGCGGGCCAATGTCTCGACGATCAGAGATGCACCCATGGCCGACAGGCGGTCGTGCAGTTCGGCGGTGGTTTCCTCTGCGCCGATGGGTGTGGCCTTGCGCAGCAGCACCGGGCCGGTGTCCAGCCCCGCCTCCATCTGCATGATGCAGACGCCGGTTTCGGCATCCCCGGCCATGATTGCCCGGTGGATCGGCGCGGCCCCGCGCCAACGCGGCAACAGGCTGGCATGGATATTGAGGCACCCCCGCGCGGGGGCATCCAGAATGGCTTGCGGCAGGATCAGGCCGTAGGCCACCACGACGGCCACGTCGGCCTGAAGCGCGGCAAAGGCGGCCTGTTCGTCGGGCGATTTGAGGGAAACCGGGTGACGCACCTCAAGGCCCAGCGCCTCGGCGCGGGCATGAACCGGCGTGGGGCGGTCTTTCTTGCCGCGCCCGGCGGGGCGCGGGGGCTGGCAGTAGACGGCGGCGATGTCGTGACCGGCACCAACCAGCGCGTCGAGCACCGGGACAGAGAAATCGGGAGTGCCCATGAAGATGACGCGCATGATCTGCTCCGGGGTTGTGGCGGGGTGCCGGGCTGAAGCCCGGCCTACGGGCGTTAGGTTTGTTTGCGCGCCTTGCGCAACAGCATGTCACGTTTGACCTTGCTGAGGTTGTCGAAATACATCCGGCCATTCAGATGGTCGATCTGGTGCTGCACGCTGGTCGCCTCGATGCCGACGAAGTCGCGGCGGTCGACGATGCCATGTTCATTGAGGTATTTGACCGTCACGGCGCGGGGCCGCTTGATCGTAGCCGCGACGCCGGGCAGGTTCGGGCTGGCCTCTTCATGCTCGCGCAGCTCGATCGAGCGGTGCAGGATTTCCGGATTTGCAAGGCGCACCGCCCGGCCCCGCTCGGCCGAACCATCCACCACCGCCAGTCGCAGCATCACCCCGATCTGCGGCGCGGCAAGGCCGACGCCCGGCATCGCCTCCATCGTGTCGATCATGTCGTCCCAGATCGCGCGGATCTCGTCGGTGATCTCGGGCACTTCGGCGGCCTTGCTGCGCAGGCGCTTGTCGGGCCAGGGCAGGCAGGGGCGTACGGTCATTGATGTTTCTCCAGGTATTCGGCCTCGACGCGCGCGCGGTCCGCGCCGGTTAGGTGGTCGAGCGTGACCGTGCCGTTCAGATGGTCGAACTCGTGCTGGATGCAGCGCGCCTCAAACCCGTCGAAATCGGCCATGTGGATATCGCCTTCGGGGGCGGTCCACTGCACGGTGACAGCCTTTGGCCTTTCGACCGCAACCGCAATGCCGGGGATCGACAGGCAGGCCTCTTCCATCACCACGGGGATACGCTCGGCGGCCATGATGACGGGATTGATCATTGCCAGTGGCGCGGGCTCTCCCTCTTTCCAGCCGCAATCCATGACAAAGAACCGTTGCATCACCCCGACCTGCGGCGCGGCCAGCCCACGGCCCTGCGCGGCATACATGGTGTCGAACATGGACCGGATCAGATCCTGCGGCACGATGGTTTCGACCGGGTCGCATTTCTGCGACAGTCGGGGGTCGGGCCATGTCAGGATCGGCAGGACGCTCACGCGCGGGCCTTCTCGCGCTTCAGCTTCTGCATCTTGCGGGTGATCATCTGGCGCTTGAGCGGCTTGAGGTAGTCGATGAACAGCTTGCCATCCAAATGATCGATCTCGTGCTGGAC
>NZ_JBXWSF010000104.1:0-11304 GCF_059613285.1 Ruegeria sp. BHSB058
GCCGCCTATGGTGCGGCGGACCGGACATGGGGGTTGCAGGAAATCGACGGCGAGGTTTTTGCCGCCACGGCGACGCTGACCTTTCCCGAACCGGGAAAGGTTGCCGGTCAGGCCCCCTGCAACGCCTATTCCGGCGTGCTGGATGCGCCCTATCCCTGGTTCGAGGTGCGCGATATCGCGGCGACGCGCAAGGCCTGCCCGGACCTTGAGGCCGAGGGCACCTATTTCGCGGCGCTGATGGCGATGACCCTGTCGGAGGTGTCGGGCGAGGTGCTGATCCTGCGCAACGATGCGGGGCACGAGATGGTGTTCACAGCGACCGAGTGAAGAGATCGACAAAGCGGGAGCGCGCCTCGGGCAGGGGGTGATGGCCCAACGCGGGCGCAACGCGGTGTTCGAAGAAATGCCCGGTTGTTGTCAGCGCCTGCGCCACCTCGGCATCGGGCGACGGCCCCTGCCCGCGCAGGCAGGGCGGCAGCGGCAGCATGCGGTCGGCCCATTCGCCCGCCCCCTGCGCGGTCACCGCGCGACCCGATTTCGGCGAGACATAGACCAGCCCCTCGGTCGCGCCGGTCACCGCGCAGCGGCCAAGATCGAGGCCGAAGCCCAGCTCCTTGAGCAGCGCCAGCTCCCAGCGCAGATAGGCCAGCGGCCAGACCTCATCCTGACCCAGCAGGTCCATCAGCTGTTCCGAGTGTTTGTAGAGGCCGGGGTGCGGTTCGCGTTCGGGCAGGCAGAACGAGAGCAGCGCCACCACCGCGTTCAGCCCCGCCAGCGGCAGACGTCCTGAGAACGCCGCCGCCGCGCGCGAGCGCAGGGGTTCGACATGGAAGGCGCCCAGATGCTCCTGAAGCCGGGCGCGCCAGGTAACATCCAGCTGGGCGCCGGGTTGCAGGATGGGGGCGATCTTGCGGCTGGCGCCGCCCCGCACCACGCCCGCGTGACGGCCATGGGTTTCGGTGAAGACCTCGATGATGGCCGAGGTCTCGCCATGGCGGCGCGTGCTCAGCAATATGCCGTGATCCCGCCAGTCCATCGCCCATCCCTGCCGTTGCCGTCGCCGCCACCTTGCCCTCAAACGCCTCGGCGCGGCAAGGGACCGGTTCAGTCGGTGTCCAGCCGGAACTTGCGGAACCGGGCGCCGGCATGGTCGACCTCTCCCACGTATTCCGCACCCAACCGCCGCAGCGCGCCAAGGTGCCGCCGCGTGGGCGGCAGCAGGAAGGTGACATGGGGAATGCGCGGGTCATGCCGGGCAAAGGCGAGCATTCTGGCCGTGATCGCAAGGCCAAGCCCGAAACGGTCGGGCTTGAGCACCAGGCCGAAATCCCACTCCCCTTCTTCTTTCTGAAATCCGCCCCAGCCGGCATAGGCCCCGTCCAGCAGGATCGCCCAATGCCCCAGCCCGTCGCGCTGCCAGCAGGCCTCTTTGGTGGTGACGAATTCCCGCGCCACTGCGTCATCCCAGGCAAATGTCAGCAACGGCATGTGTTCGGCCATGCGGGGATCGGACATATGCGCCACGATGTCGCCGAGCGGAACCTCGGTGAGCCTTGCAAATGAAATCGGTTTTTCGCGCGCCATCAGGAACCCGGTGCCGTTGAACAGGGAATGAAGCCTGCCGTGCCCCATTACACCGGCCACGGCAAATCACATAGGCATCATTTGCACTTTTTATTGATCGCAGCGATCCGCGCCTTGAGCCTTTGCTGATATTCGCCGGTCAGCATTTCAAAGCGCTTCTTTTCGGTGCCGGCCACAAGCCCGATCAGTGCGCCTGCGGGCGTGACGGCGGCAATGTCGAGCGCCTGCTGTTTGTTGACATGATCAAGCTCGGAATTGAGCGCGCGAATGTCGCCCTGGGCGGTGGCGCAGTTGATCGGTTGCTCGGCCGCGCCGGGTTGCAGGATCGGTGCGATCTTGCGGCTGGTCCCGCCCTGCACCACACCGGCATGACGCCCGTGGGATTCGGTAAAGACCTCGATAATCGCCGAGGTTTCGCCGTGGCGGCGAGAGGTCAGTAGGATGCCGTGATCGCGCCAGTCCAATTCGGGGTCTTGTCGGTGAAAAAGCTGTGGTGTTCCCAGAAAATCGCGAAGGGTTCCGTTCTGCAATGGTTTTGCGCATCTAACGCGGAAAGATACGTGAATCGCTTGGTCCGACGACAGGGGGCTAGTGATCTAAGCGGACAAACTGTGAATTCGCTGCAAGCGCACCAATGGCTGCTTCAGGAAAATCGCCTGCTTGCTGTTGAGTTGGGCTGGCTCAGTTCAGCGAATCCTTGAATGGTTTTGGATGCGCGAAATATGGCATGGGATTGCCATCCGCATCTTCTACTTCAATGCCGTAGAGCGTTTGTGTGCGTGGTTCAGGGACGTGAGTGGGCTTTTTGACCCACTCGAACTTTTTGAACCCGTAGTCACTGGGGCTGAAAACCTGCGTAAACGTTTTGGGGGCATCATCGCTCACTAGCTCAGACCGCCACACGCTTGCGCATCTTGGCCGCTTTGCGTTGCTTGGCTTCCATCGTCTTGCGCTGTTTGCGGTTCAGTGTCCGTTGCGGTTTGGCAGAGGCACTTGGCGAATGCACCACGTCAAGCGGTTCGTTGCGCGGCATGGCTGACAGTGCAGTGCCTTTGAGCGGTTGAACAGGGCCGCGATCCAGCACCATGGGGGCAGCTAGGCGCGGGCCTTGGCTTTCCCATTCAGCTGCTTTGTAGATGTCCTCAAGCGTTGTGCCGGAACAGGCCAGTATAAAATCCTCTGGCTTGGGCAGTGTCTCACCAAAATCCCAGAGGAACGGCATAGGTTCGCCATCACCTACGCGGATCAGCTCGTCATCACCGACAACACCGCCACCGTGTTCAATCAGGTCAGCCACGGCGAACGATTTGCGGGTTTTGCCTTCGCCGACAAGGAAGCGTGTGCCAAGACGGATTCGGCCTTCATCGTTCTTCACAACCGTGCCGTCTGCTTTGCGTATTTGCGTGACCGCTTGGACGAAACCATCGCGAGGATCGCCGACAGGGACATTAGTTGCGGCGCGAAGTTTTATGCCGTCACGGTGCTCGATCATGCCGTCGTCGCGCAGCACGTCGATCAGGGTCTCGTATTTTTCGGCTTTCTTGCTGTCAGGGCGATAGTAGACGTGGCCGGGGGTCACAGCCGTTCCGTGAAAATCGAGCAGAATTTTGACATCATTGGTCATGGTGCGCGGGACATAGCCCGGAACCATGTTGCCATTCTTGTCGTGCGAAACGACGTAATCGCCGACACGGATCAGCTCAATCGGCTTCTTCCAGATTTTGGCGCGTACCGCCTCTTGGTCGTATTGCTTGTACGGGTTGTTCGGATCAGGTGCGAATTCAAGATCAAGCGGCCACATGTCGATAGGCACTTCAGGGCCGAAACAACTTCCGGGCAATACATTCCCAGTAAACTCTTCATATTTGGAAGCGATAGCTGTCACTTCTGCAGAATCATAAAACCTTTCCAAATGAGTTCTTAGAACTACCACCCCAAGTTCCCCATCTAACTCGACAAGGCGTTGCAGTTGTTCATCTGAAAGGCCATATTTTGCGACCGCTGCAGAGAACTGGTTTCCTCCATTGAAATCACCACTCGGGGAATAAGTTGTGCCGCGTGAAGGAGAGTGCCAAGCGTGGCGCGTAAGTCCAAGCTCGTCAGAGATCTCGCCATGCTGTAAATAAAACTCAGGAGTATGAAGTGCATTTGGCCCTAAACCCCGGTGAGTTCCGTGCATTAATTCGTGCAATACAATGGCGTCGGATACGCTATCATCTCGAATCCAGATTGTATGTTGACCGGCGATATTCTGGCTGAAAACTGCATTATACCCCAGTTGAGTTGGATCAAATCCAGCATTTTGCTTGAACCATTGGAGATCTGTCGTGAAAGTCACATTCGATCTAGTAAATGAATATCCTCCAAGAGCATCAAATTTTTGAACAACATTTTGAATCGTAGAAAGATCCGTCCCAGATAGCCCCTGGTATTCAACGGTTGCGTTAAAGAGTGTGTCCAACTTAATTACCTTCCCAGATTTCAGCGATGTTTTTGATGTCGATTGGATTAATGACATTCTGAAAAAACGAATTTTCTAAATAGTCACCACAAAATGACCCATTTTTAACTATGCGAGCAGGACTTTCAAAAAAAAATCCACCAAAAGTAATGGGTGTATCGATTGGCAGAGACGTGGAACACTCGGTTGAGCCGTCTGTAAAGCAAGTAACGTTTAGTTGAACCGAAGCGTTTTCAAGCCTGTTGATTTGACCATTAGTCATTATGTTCCCAGTAAAGGTGTAAGCCTCAAAAATTGTGATAGTACTGGCCCCCAAATAACCATTTATTTCCCGCTCTTGGCTCTGGGTCTGTATCCAAGTGTTCTCTGGGCGCAGCTCTAGCTCTCCATAGGTACTCAAGTTTAGCAATCCTGAAAATATCGCGCTGTCAGGTGAAACGACCATCAACTTTAAAGATTCTAGGATATGATCTTTCTGGGAAGGCAGCGTCTCGCCTTGTAAGTCCGTTTCAATTGGTGGGGGACAGGAATTAGCATATGAGACGCCAGTGTGCGCGACAAGAAGTATAGCACCCAAAGGCGCAAATTTATGTATTTTCGGCACAGGAGTCTTTCACCAGAGGACTTGCACCATAATAGGTATCCGAAACGGTGGTTTTTGTCACGTACAATCGGAACGTGAGCGGTCAATGGCTTAGCTGTTACATAGACCTATGACAACAGGTTTGGGGTTTTGAGAGGTTTTTGAGCCTGTGATTAAAAGCTGCCGTTCATGCTTGGTGCAGCATCGGTCGAAGTGGGCTCAAAACCGACATGCATCTGGCCCGCTACTCCAGCCCCTCTTCGCCCAGCAGGTGCCGGCCTTGCCGGTCTTCGACCTCGATCACCCAGAGGTCGGGGTCAAAGCTGCGCTGGCGCTGGATGGCGTGATCCACGTCGCCCTCGGGGCCAGAGGACAGTTCGACCCATATGCGTTCACCGCTCATCAGATCAAAGCTGCGCTGAAAGGCGGTGGCCTGCCCGTCGAGCGTGTTGAGCTTGACCAAAACCGCGCCCGCGGTGTCATCGCCATGGGCCACGACAAAGGCGGGGATTTCCAAAAACCGGAGCCGCGCCAGATAGGCGTGAACCCAGAAATCGGCCGTCAGGCGGGTCATGCGTTGCCGTCTTTGAAATCCAGACCCATTTCCGAATAGCGCTCGGATTCCTCCAGCCAGTTGGGCCGGACTTTCACTTGCAGGAACAGGTGGATCTTGCGGTCGAGGAACTCTTCCAGTTCCGCCCGCGCGGCCTGACTGACGGCCTTGATCGTCTCGCCCTTCTTGCCCAGAACGATGCCCTTGTGGCCGTCGCGCATGACATAGATGACCTGATCGATTCTGGCCGAGCCATCCTTGCGTTCCTGCCAGCTTTCCGTCTCGACCGTCAGTTGGTAGGGCAGTTCCTGATGCAGGCGCAGGGTCAGCTTTTCACGCGTCATTTCGGCGGCGATCATGCGCATCGGCAGATCGGCGATCTGATCTTCGGGATACAGCCACGGCCCCTCGGGCAGCTGCTGGGCCAGCCATTTGCGCAGATCCTCGACGCCATACCCGCGCTCGGCCGAGATCATGAAGGTCTTGGCAAAGGGATAACGGTCGTTCAGATCCTTGGTCAGGCCCAACAGCACGTCCGATTGCACCTTGTCGATCTTGTTGATTGCCAGCGCGACCTTGCGGCCCTGGCCGATCTCGCCCAGACCCTCCAGAATGCGCTCCACCCCTTCGGTGATGCCGCGATGGGCCTCGACCATCAGCACGACGATATCGGCATCCGCTGCCCCGCCCCAGGCGGCCGCGACCATCGCGCGGTCGAGCCGACGGCGCGGCTTGAACAGACCTGGCGTGTCGACAAAGACAAGCTGCGCCTCGCCCTCCATCGCGACGCCGCGAATGCGGGCGCGGGTGGTCTGAACCTTGTGCGTCACGATCGAGACCTTGGCCCCGACCATGCGGTTCAACAAAGTGGACTTGCCCGCGTTGGGCTCACCGATCAGGGCAACAAATCCGGCGCGTGTGGTCATCAGTTTTCTATCCTGCTAGCAGGGCCGCACCCCTACAGGAGTTTGCCGTGGCGGACCAGAGGGATTCGCGCCGCGCAACTGCAAAGAAAAAGGGGCGCTGCCCCTCTTGCCCTGCGGGCAATTCACCCCGGGGTATTTTGAGGGACAGCGTCCCTCAATCGAAAGTCAAAAAGAGCGCGCCGGAGGCGCCCAACTTCACGACTGGCTCAGGCGATCCAGCAACGCCTTGGCCGCGGCCTGTTCGGCCTGGCGTTTCGAACCCGCTGTGGCCTGCGCTTCGGTTCCGTCCTGCAGCCGGGCGGCGATGGTGAAGACCGGTGCGTGATCGGGCCCGCTGCGTTTGACCTCGACATAACTGGGTGGTTTCTGGCCGCGCGCCTGGGCCCATTCCTGAAGCGCGGTTTTGGCGTCGCGGGCGTCGGCCTCGACCTTGTGGATACGGTCGCCCCAGAGGGCTAGGATGACGTCTCGGGCGGCTTCGAACCCGGCATCGCGATAGACGGCGGCAATGACCGCTTCCATCGCGTCGCCCAGCAGAGCCTGCTTGCGCCGCCCGCCCGACAGCATCTCGGAGCGTCCGAGTTTCAGCACCGCGCCCAGATCGACCTGGCGGGCGACATCGGCGCAGGTTTCCTTGCGCACCAGCGCGTTGAAACGGGGGGCCAGCTGGCCTTCGGCCGCGGTCTTGTCCGCCTCCAGCAGCGCGGTTGCCATCACCAGACCCAGCACCCGGTCACCCAGAAACTCGAGCCGCTGGTTGTCGGGACGGGTCGGCGCCGAGACCGAGCCGTGCGTAAGCGCACGCAGCAAAAGCTCGGGACGTTCGAACCGGTGGCCGATGCGCTGTTCGAAGGCCTTTATTTCGGCTGACAGTTTCACTGAACGCCTTCGAAGAACCGGTCGCCGCGCCAGGTCCAGAAGAACAGCATCGAGCGGCCCGCGGACGAGAACATGATCCGGTCGGCGCGCCCGATCAGGTTTTCATAGGGCACGAACCCCACGCCGCCGGCGGATTGCGGCAGGCGGCTGTCGCTGGAATTGTCGCGGTTGTCGCCCATGAAGAAATAGTGGCCTTCGGGCACTGCGTAGATGCCGGTGTGATCCGAGGACTGGTCGCCGATATTCAGGATCGTGTGCGACACGCCGTTCGGCAGGGTTTCGATCTTGCGTGACTTGATGCAGATGCCGCCGGTGCCGACCGGCCCGTTTTCGCAGCGCGGGCGCAGGCCCTGCGGCCCCTGAGGTGCTTCGATTTCTTCGAACACGCCGTCATCCTGCAGCTTGACCGGCGTGCCATTGATGATCAGGACGCCATCGCGCACCTGGATCTTGTCACCGGGCAGACCAATCAGGCGCTTGATATAGTCGCGTCCCGAAACCGGGTGGCGAAAGACGATCACGTCGCCGCGTTCCGGTTCGCCGCCCAGGATGCGGGTATTGTCGCCCTTCATCCAGCCGCAGATATCATCGGCATCTATGTTGATGCCGAAACGGGGCAGGATCAGGCTGGGACATGAGGCGTAGGAATAACCATAGGCCATCTTGTTGACGAACAGGAAATCGCCGATCAGCAGCGTCTGTTTCATCGAACCGGATGGAATCCAGAATGGCTGAAAGAACAGGGTGCGGAAGACGCCCGCGATCAACAGGGCATAGACGATGGTCTTGATCGTCTCCCACAGGGCGCCGCCGGTTTTGGCTTTCTCGGCCATACTGCTCTCTCCAGTCCTTGTCTGATTGGGTGCTACATGCGGGGCCGGTGGGGCCGAGTCAAGGCCGTGCGGCGGCTTCGTGACGGGGCCGCGCCTCGATCACCACAAAGGCCTGCGCCCAGGGGTGATCGTCGGTCAGGGTTACGTGGATGATCGCCTCGTGGCCTGCGGGCGTCATTTCCCTGAGCCTCTCCGCCGCCCAGCCGGTGACGTGCATGACCGGCTGACCCGAGCGGAGGTTCGTCACCGCCATGTCCTTCCAGGCGATGCCCATGCGCAGACCGGTGCCCAGCGCCTTGGAACACGCCTCTTTCGCGGCCCAGCGCTTGGCATATGTGCCGGCGGTATCGGCGCGGCGTTCGGCCTTGGTCTGTTCGGTCTCGGTGAACACGCGGTCACGGAACCGATCGCCGAACCGGTCGAGCGTTCGCTGGATGCGGTCGATATTGGCGAGATCGGTGCCAATTCCCAAAATCATGCGGTCCCCCTGGAATCTGTCGGCACAATCAACGCCAAACGGCCCCATATGGCAAGCAGATGCCGGGAATTATCTGTGCTACACTCCGGTCAAAGGCATGACCAACAAAACGAGGATCGCAATGCGCCGACTGATACTGCTGCTATATCTGGGGGCGTTCCTATCGGGCGCACAGGCGCAGGAAAGCACCTGCGGCGGGCCGGATGCGCCCTGTGTCGCGGGCGAGACCGAGTATCTGCTGGCCCTGCCTGACGGGGTGCAGGGCGCGCCCGTGGTCATCTTTCTGCACGGCTATGCGGCGACACCGAAAGCGGTGATGGGAAATGATGCTCTGGTCGGGGCGTTTACCGCGCGCGGGTTTGCGGTGGTGGCCCCGGCGGGGCAGGTCGATATCGGCAATCCCAAGGCGCTGGATTGGGGCGTGCATGACGGGCACCGCTGGCCGCGCGACGACAAGGCCGCGCTGGAAGCGGTCAGGGCGGACGCACTTGCCCGGTTCGGGTTCGACCCCGAGCGGGTCTTTCTGGCCGGATACTCTCGCGGCGGCTCGATGGTTTGGGATATCGCCTGCCAGACCCCGGATTTCGCGCTCGGCTACGCCTCGGCTTCGGGTGCCTTCTGGGAGCCGATGTGGCGGCGCTGCAAGGGGCCGGTGCACATGCACCACTCGCACGGATTTGCCGACCGGACGGTTCCGCTGGAAGGCCGGGAAGTCACCTTTGGCGGCTGGGATTTCGAACAGGGCAGTGTTTTCAAGTCTCTGGGGATCCTTGCCGAGACCAATGGCTGCGGGCAGATGGCGGATACCGTTTCGGCCAAGGGCGCGCGCTGGAACAAGGCATGGACCAAGTGCCAGGCCGGATCGCTGGTATTCTCGCTTGGCCCAAACGGGCATGGACGGCAACCGGACTGGGCGGACAGTGTGGCGGAGTGGTTTACAACCCTCTCGGCCCCTGACCGCGCACCCGACTGAAAGCCCGGCTCAGTTCACAAGCCCCGCATTGGTGAGGTAGGTTGCCATGCCCTCGATATTGAGCGGGCGCCAGGCTTCGTACTGGCCCCAGTCCTTGTAATCGTCGAGCGTCAGTTCGGCCTGGATGTCTGCGACCGGTTTGCCTGCCTTGAGACCTTCAAGCACACCGGCGCGCAGAGTTTCGAAATAACCCAGATGCTCGGCCAGATCCTCATGCGTGCCGATCTTGCCGTGGCCGGGAGCGAACACCTCGAAATCGAGTGCCATGGCGGTCTTGATCTGGTTGATCCAGTCATCCGCATTGGCGCCGCCCAGCGTCTGATAAGGCAGCCGGTCGGGCGCGGCGACATCGACGATGAAGCCCACATTCTCGGGGCGGACAACGACGGCCAGCATGTCCTCGCCATGGCCCGGGCCGAGATAGGTCAGTTCCAGGGTCTTGCCGCCCAGTTCGAGCGTGTGGCTGTCGCCGATGCGGAGATCCGGGGTTACGCCGTCGATGGCGTCGGGGGCGTTTGCATGGACGATCACCTGTGCGCCATCATGGGCGGACCCGCCCGAGGCGTGGTCCAGATGGCTGTGCGAATAGATCAGGTGCGTGACCGGCTGGTCGGTGATCTGGCCCAGATTTTCGTTCAGCCACGCGCCCGCACCGGCGTTGATCGGATCGACGCGAATTGTGCCTTCGGGCGTGGCGACGATCAGGGATTGATGGAAATTGTTGCGGAAGAGATAGACATCGCCCTTGACCGGGATCAGTTCGCGCTGCGCGTCCTGCGCCAGAGCCGCGCCGCCGACTGTCAAAAGGAAAACGGAAACGAGGGTTCTTGCAATCATCGAAGTATCCTCCGTGTTATGAATACCCCAAGATGCCATCCGGCTTGCCGTTACGGCAACGCGCCTCTGCTCACATGATTGTGAACCGGATCAGATCAGCCGTGCGGTCAGCAGTTTGAGCGAGGCGGCGCCGAAGAGAAGCCCGAAGGCCAGATCGAACCCGCGCTTGGCGCGCAGATAGGCGCGGGCAATGGGCGGGGCCGAAAACAGCAGGGCATAGCCGATGAAGACGGTGACCGACGTGGCGGACAGGGCCGCAAACAATAACCAGACCGACAGGGTGCCCGCCGCCGGGACCAGGGCAATGGCATAGATCGAACCCCATGCAAGGATTGCCTTGGGGTTGGTCAGGTGCAGGGTCAGCCCCTTGAAGAAGAACGCCTTGCGCGGGGCCGCAACGGAGGCGACCGTCGTGCCGCGCCATGCCGAGCGCAGGGATTTGAGCGCGAGATAAAACAGATAGGCCGCACCGGCATAGCGCACCGCCTCGAACAGCCAGGCATTGGCCAGCATCAGGGCGGAAAAGCCAAGCCCCGCGGCAATGCCCCAGATCGCCGAGCCGACCACGACACCCGCCGCGATCGCCACGCCAGCCGCCCGGCCATGCGCCATCGACGTGCCGGATATAGCCAGCGTCGCCGGACCGGGGCTGCCACCGGCCAGAGCCCAGCCGATCAGGATGACGGGGAGCGGGATCAGCAGGTCGGTCACGCGCGCGCTTCATCCATCAGTTTGCGCATTTCCGCAATTGCCGGGGTCAGGCCGCGAAAGATCGCTTCGCCGATCAGGAAATGGCCGATGTTCAGCTCGCGCACCTCGGGGAAGGCGGCGACGGGTTTGACGGTGTCATAGGTGAGGCCATGGCCCGCGTGCACCTCGAGCCCCAGCGAATGGGCAAAGGTGGACATCTGGCGCAGCGCTTCCAGTTCGCGTGCGGCGTCTTCCATCCGGCCTTCGGCATGGGCATCGCAATAGGCGCCGGTGTGCAGTTCGATCACCTCGGCGCCGATGCGGTGCGCGGCCTCGATCTGCCTCATGTCAGCGGCGATGAAGATCGACACGCGGCACCCGGCCTCGCGCAGGGGGGCGATGAAGTGGGCCAGTTTGTTTTCCTCGCGCGCGACTTCGAGCCCGCCTTCGGTGGTGCGTTCCTCGCGCTTTTCGGGGACGATGCAGACGGCGTGCGGCTTGTGGCGC
>NZ_JBXWSF010000105.1:0-11198 GCF_059613285.1 Ruegeria sp. BHSB058
GTCTCCAGAACGCCGCTTCAAAATGTGTCGGACGCTGCCTGTGTTTGTTCATTCAGGATTGAAACACCGCACCGACTTCGGCCCGAATGATGCGTGCGATCAAACGGCAATCGTCCAGCGAGAATGTCAGAGGAACACGCATGTCAATGACCCCAGCCAGAATGCGGTCGGTTTTTGGCAAGCGCTCACAATCGGCATAGCGCCAACTGTCATACCGCGAAGTGAAGCCACTGGGTTCCGTTCCGCCGAACCACTTCAGATCAACCCCGCGCTCGGCACATCGGCGGATCACCTCGCCGACGCGTTCGGCGGACCAGTCGAGCAGAAGAAACTGAATGGACGATCCGACATAGAATTCCGCCTCGAGTCGCTCGACAACGGTTAGGCCCGGCGTGTCACGCAAGCCTGCCTCGATCTCGCGATACCTATCGTTCCAGCGCGCCACCTGTGTTTCCAGATCGCGCAACTGGGGGCGCAGGATCGCGGCCCGCAAATTGTCCATCCGCCCCGAAATGTTCGGAGTATGGTACTTGATGCGCTCAAACACTTCCGGTCCCGGCGCCGCCACATGACGTTCGTATAGCATGTATGAACCCGACATCATCACCGCTCGCGCCGCCAGTTCCTCGTCATCGGTGATCAGCAAGCCACCCTCACCCGAGTTTACGTGTTTATATGTTTGGCAAGAATAGCACCCTATGGCGCCCTGCCGTCCCGACAGCGTACCGTTCCAGCGCGCGCCCATCGTATGCGCGCAATCTTCGATCACCCTAATTCCGGCTTCATCACAAATCTGCATCAACCGATCCATGTCGCACAGATGGCCGCGCATATGGCTAAGCATCAAAACTTTCGCCTGACCTGCCTTTGCCGCGAGATCCTCGAGGTCAATCGTCAATCCCGCGGTGACACCAACAAAAACCGGTCGACCACCCGCCGAAGCAATCGCGCCGGGAACCGGAGCCAACGTAAAGGCATTGGTCAGCACTGGATCTCCGGGTTTTACACCAGTAGCGCGCAATGAGGTTGCAAGCGCATAACCGCCCGATGCAACAGCGACGCAGTATTTCGCGCCCATCTGGGCTGCGAACTCCTGCTCGAGCAACGCCGTTTCACTCATCTCGCCCGGGACAACGTTGTAGCGATGCAACCGCCCATGGCGCATAACCGCAACTGCGGCCTCGATGGCATCATCGGGGATCGGCTCCTGTTGGGTGAAGCTGCCTGAAAACTTCTCGGTCATGTCTATTATGCTCCCAGCAATACTACGGGCAGAGGTTGGAAAGCTGGCTACAACCCGACTGGCTCTGGTTGCCCGATCAACTCCGCGACCAAGGCGGGCAAGTGATCGAAATGATGCAATAACGCCTCAGGACCAAGCGCAGCCATGTCGTCGCCAGATGGTCCAAATGTTACCAGAACAGACGGAACCCCGGCAGCGCGCGCCGTGTTCCTGTCGGTGTCGGAATCCCCGACCAAAATGCACCGGTCCGGATCACCTCCGGCGCGGCGAACAGCCTCGCGCAATGGTTCAGGATCGGGTTTGCGCACAGGCAGGGTGTCAGCTCCGATCAGCGAGTCGAAAATGTCACGCGCGCCCAGGCGCGTCAGCAGCAGATCGGCCAAGGCTTCGGGCTTGTTGGTGCAGATGCCAACCTTGTATCCTGCTGCCCGCAACGCATCCACCGCAGCCAGCGCACCAGGGTAGAATTGCGTGTGGTGGTCGATGGCCTCTCCGTAAGCTGCCAGCAGGATCGGATAGTATTCATCGACCGTGGCAGCCTGATAACAGTCCAGACGTTCCAGACCATGTGTCAGCATCTTTTTTCCACCACGCAGGGCAATCCCGGCATCCTCGCCGGGCACTAGAATATCACCATGCCCCATCAGCCGAAAACAATGGTTTGCGGCCGCCAGAAGATCACCCGACGTATCTGCTAGGGTTCCATCCAGATCAAAGATAACCGTGCGCATTCCGTCTCCATGCTCGGCGGGATTTCGCCTTGTCGTGTTGCAATCGGCAATTTTGTTTGATCACCGAACTGCTTGCGCCTTTGGACATAGCGGATAAAACGGTCAGCAACAAAACGAAAGAGAAAACCTATTCATGAGCACTGCATTGGTCATCCTCGCGGCCGGAAAAGGCACCAGGATGAATTCGGAGTTACCAAAAGTTCTGCATCCGATAGCACAGGTCCCCATGCTAATCCACGCAATGCGGGCAGGCGCGGTACTGAACCCCGAGCACACCATCGTGGTTGCCGGTCATGGCGCGGAAGCCGTGCGCCAAGAGGCCTGCGCGGAAG
The DNA here is from genome assembly GCF_059613285.1 of Ruegeria sp. BHSB058. Taxonomy (NCBI): domain Bacteria; kingdom Pseudomonadati; phylum Pseudomonadota; class Alphaproteobacteria; order Rhodobacterales; family Roseobacteraceae; genus Ruegeria; species Ruegeria sp. BHSB058. The sequence continues at coordinate 2,307 of NZ_JBXWSF010000105.1, forward strand.
ACGAACGAGCGAGGATAGTTGTTCAGGACGAACAGTTAGGGACGGCCCATGCTGTCAATCAAGCTCGAACCGTGCTGGACGGGTTCCACGGCGACGTTGTGGTGCTGTATGGTGATACGCCCTTCATTCGACCAAACACTCTCGAAAGAATGATTGAGGCTCGGAGGGGGAACGATCTGGTCATTCTCGGCTTCGAAGCCGCCGATCCGGCGAGATACGGTAGATTGGTAATGAATGGCGATATGTTGGAGCGTATTGTCGAATTCAAAGACGCTTCGGCAGATGAACGTTGCATAACCTTTTGCAACTCAGGTCTGATGGCCTGCGATTCACAACTATTGTTTTCACTCATTTCAAGTGTCGGCAACGACAACGCATCGGGTGAGTACTATCTGACTGATTTAGTTGAGATCGCCCGGGATCAAGGCCTGAAGGTCACTGCCATTGCCTGTGATGAGGAGGAAACGCTCGGGGTGAACTCGCGCACAGATCTGGCGGCAGCCGATGCCGTGTTCCAATCGAGGGCACGAGAAGAGTTGCTGGAACTTGGCGTCACATTGATGGCACCTGAAACTGTCTACCTGGCGGCGGACACCGTGATCGGCCGCGATACTATCATTGAACCCCATGTCGTGTTTGGGCCGGGCGTCACCATAGAAAGCGGTGCCACAATCCGAGCCTTTTCACATCTCGAGGGCTGCCACGTCAGCCAAGGCGCGATTGTCGGGCCATATGCCCGTTTGCGACCCGGCGCCGAATTGGCCGAGAACGCCCGAATTGGCAATTTTGTGGAAATCAAGAACGCCGAGATCGGCGAGGGCGCCAAGGTCAACCACCTCAGCTATATCGGTGATGCCACGGTTGGAGCGTCGACGAATATCGGCGCTGGCACGATTACCTGCAATTATGACGGCGTGATGAAGCACTACACGAGCATTGGGGATAACGTCTTTATCGGCTCGAACACCATGTTGGTTGCGCCTGTCTCTTTAGGTAACGGGGCGATGACGGCAACCGGAACAGTCGTCACTCGTGATGTTGAACCGGATGCATTGGCGGTCGCGCGCGCCAAACAGGAAAACAAACCCGGTTATGCGCGTAAATTGTTTGATATGTTGAAGGCGAAAAAGGCTCGCCGCGATAAAGGATAAGTTTCTATGTGCGGAATTGTTGGGGTTTTAGGCCATCACGAGGCGGCGCCGATCCTGGTGGAAGCGCTCAAACGGCTTGAGTATCGCGGTTATGACAGCGCCGGGATTGCCACAATCAATAATGGCACACTGGATCGTCGCAGGGCGGTGGGCAAACTGGTCAATCTCAGCGATCTGCTGGTACACGAGCCCTTGGCCGGCAAGTCGGGCATTGGACACACACGCTGGGCCACGCACGGCGCACCTTCCATCAGCAACGCGCATCCCCATCGCGCCGGCCCGGTAGCAGTTGTCCATAACGGCATCGTCGAAAACTACCGGGAACTACGTGCGGAACTGGCTGATAACGGTATCAAGTTTCAAACCGAAACGGATACCGAAACCGTCGCGTTGATGACGGAACATCATATGCGGGGCGGTCTGGATCCGGTCGCAGCCGCCTTCAAAACAATTGACAGACTCCACGGCGCATTTGCTCTCGCCTTTCTTTTTGAAGGCGAAGAGGACCTGATCGTTGCGGCGCGCAAAGGGTCGCCGTTGGCCATCGGTCACGGCGAGGGCGAGATGTTCGTGGGGTCCGATGCCATCGCCCTGGCCCCATTGACCAACAGCATCACTTATCTGGAAGAAGGAGACCGAGCGGTCGTAACTCGGTCCTCCGTAGAAATTCGGACGGAAAGCGGAGAGTTGGCGAACCGCGAAATCCGAGAAATCAAACTCGATCACGCCCGAACCGGCAAGGATGGCTACAAGCATTACATGGCCAAAGAGATCAATGAACAGCCGGTGGTCGTTGCCGATGCCATTCGGTCTTATCTGCCATCCGGAAGTGAGCAGGTAAGCCTTCCGGAAGATCTGGATTTTTCCAAGATTGACCGTTTGACCATGGTCGCCTGTGGCACAGCCTTTTATGCTTGCCTGACGGCAAAATACTGGTTCGAACAGCTGGCGAAAATTCCGGTCGAGGTCGATATCGCGTCCGAATTCCGTTACCGCGAACCGCCTTTGGTGCAACGAACGCTTGCCCTGTTCGTAAGCCAATCGGGCGAAACCGCCGACACTCTGGCGGCGTTGCGATACTGCGAAGGAAAAGCAGACAGGATAGTATCCGTCGTCAACGTCCCCGAGAGCTCGATCGCGAGGGAAAGCGATATCGCCCTGCCGATTCATGCAGGTGTTGAAATCGGTGTCGCATCTACCAAGGCCTTCACCTGCCAATTAACGGTGTTGCTGTTACTGGCTTTGAAAGCTGCTGCAGATCGCGGAACTCTGACCCACGACCAACTATCGGATCACTTCTCTGCATTGCGAGGACTGCCATCGGCGCTTAACGCCGCTCTGGATCAGAATGACGCGATCCGGGTCGCCGCGCAGCAACTCAGCGAAGCGCGCGACGTCCTGTTCTTGGGCCGCGGACTTATGTATCCTCTAGCGCTCGAAGGGGCGCTAAAGTTAAAGGAAATCAGCTATATACACGCCGAGGGCTACGCGTCTGGCGAGCTCAAGCATGGCCCCATAGCCCTGATCGACAAACACATGCCTGTGGTGGTTCTGGCACCGCACGACGGGTTGTTCGACAAGACGACGTCGAACATGCAGGAAGTCATGGCACGCAAGGGCAAGGTCATTTTGGTGTCAGACGATGACGGCATTTCGGATGCCGAAGATGGCGTCTGGTCGACGATCCGAATGCCACATATCCACAACAGCCTTGCGCCGATCCTCTACGCTGTTCCCGCGCAGTTATTGGCCTATCACACGGCAGTTGCAAAAGGCACGGATGTCGACCAACCGCGCAACTTGGCGAAATCCGTAACGGTGGAGTAAGACATGTCCAAACAGTTTCCGGCGCTGGACGAAGTGCACCGCAAATTCATTGAAGGCCAGCATATCTTCTTTACTGGTTCGGCTGGCCCCGAAGGGCGTGTCAACATATCCCCCAAGGGAATGGATTCCTTGCGGGTAATGGACTCGAATCGCATCCTTTGGATGAACCTGACCGGTAGCGGCAACGAAACCGCCGGGCATCTGCTTGAGGCCAACCGTATAACGTTGATGTGGTGCTCTTTCACAACGCGACCGATGATTTTGCGCGTATACGGATCTGCTCGCACGGTCCAGGTAGCTGATCCCGACTGGGGAAAACTGTCCTCTCAATTTCCCTCTCATCGCAGCGCGCGTCAGATCTTCGACGTTAGCGTGGACATGGTTCAGACCTCATGCGGCTATGCAGTTCCGTTCATGGATTATCGATCCGAGCGCGACACGATGCAAAAATGGGTGGATGGAAAATCCGACGACGACATCCGCTCCTATTGGGTCGAAAAGAACCAAAAGACGATCGATAAGAAACCCACTGGCGTGCCAATCTGATCCGGTCATGCTGGGCTCATTTCTAGATCAAATCAAGGCACATGCCGATCCAGAACGATCGGCCCAAATGGCAGCTTATCACAAGGCGGATCGTCCCTATCTGGGCGTGGCCAATCCGATTCTCAACGAATTGGCCAAGACGTGGCGTCAGGAATTGGCGGTTGGCACACGGGTGGAACTGGCCAATGCTCTGTGGCAAACAAACATACACGAAGGCCGTCTGGCCGCCGCGAAATTGCTGACTCAGGCCCGTATCGGATCTGACGAGGCAGTTTGGGCTTTACTGCAAAGCTGGGTTTCCGATTTTGACGCATGGGCCGTCGCCGACCACGTCTGCATGGCGATGCAAAGACGCCTGACCGCTGATCCCGAGCGTCTGGATCAGGTCGAAGGCTGGACTAGATCCGAACATATGTGGACGCGCCGCGCCGCATTGGTCGCAACCCTTCCCTGGACCAAGCAGAACCACCCCAAGCCCGAGGATCTGCACCGGCGGGAAAGGGTTCTCAGTTGGGCAGCAGACTATGTCACGGATCGCGACTGGTTCATCCAGAAGGCCGTCGCCTGGTGGTTGCGTGACCTGTCCAAACATGACGCGCCGCGCGTCACGGCATTTCTGAGCGAACATGGTGCAACCATGAAACCGTTTGCCCGAAAAGAAGCCGGCAAATACCTGTCAGATCAGTTGGAATAAACGTTCAACTCGACCAACTGATCCAGCGGCAACAACATCGACTGCATTGCTTCCAAGGACAAACGGCTTCCCGCACCTTGGGGTCCCGGTGCAGGGATTAGCAGAACATAGACCTGAGCGCCGGTATCCCGTGTTACCACACGCCCGTTGATCTCGGTTTTCACCAATGGTGTCTCCAGCCACCGCCCCGGTCGCGTCGGATCGCCAAGTCCTGCAATGGTCTGCCTGGCCCCATTCCAGCCCGGATCGGCTGCGATTGGCGTCTGTGCCACCTCTTCGGGGGCTTCGGCGGAAACATCGGTGACAACGGACTCCGACAACGTTTGATTCTCTCCGAAGAGACGGTCTTTGGTCGACCGTATGGCCGAACACCCCGCGAGCGCGACAAGTATAACCAAGGCGATGTATCTCATGCCTGCGACCCTATCCGCGCCCACAAAGACATGCCAGTCAAAACGCTGTTGGCCCTTGCCGACGCCCATCACCCGCTTTACCTATGGCGCATGACTGCTCCGCTGATCGACCCGTTTGCCCGCGCCATCACCTATCTTCGCGTTTCCGTGACGGATCGCTGTGATTTCCGCTGTGTGTATTGCATGTCGGAAAACATGACCTTTCTACCCAAGAAAGAGCTTCTGACGCTGGAAGAGTTGGACCGCATGTGTTCAACCTTCATTCGCATGGGAGTAGAAAAACTGCGCATTACGGGCGGAGAGCCCTTGGTGCGGCGGGGCATCATGACATTTTTCAACGCCATGACCCGCCATCTGGAAAGCGGCGCGCTGAAAGAACTGACATTGACTACCAACGGCTCGCAACTGTCGCGCTTTTCGGATCAGCTCTATGCCGCTGGGGTGCGACGCGTGAATGTGTCGCTGGATACGCTAGACGAGTCGAAATTTTCCGATATCACCCGCTGGGGTCGGCTGCCGCAGGTCTTGAAAGGCATCGATGCAGCGCAAAAGGCAGGACTTCGGATCAAGATAAATACCGTGGCCCTGAAAGGTTTCAACGAGGAAGAACTGCCCCGCATTACCGAGTGGTGCGCCGAACGCGACATGGACCTGACCTGGATCGAGGTCATGCCAATGGGCGACATAGGCAATGAGGATCGTCTGGATCAGTACTGGTCACTGAATGACGTGCGCTCGGATTACGAAAGACACTATCAGGTGACCGATTTGGCCGAACGCACGGGCGGACCAGCCCGGTATGTGAGGCTAGAGGAGACTGGCCAAAGGATCGGGTTCATCACTCCGCTCAGCCACAATTTCTGCGAAAGCTGCAACCGAGTGCGTCTGACCTGCACAGGCGAATTGTTCATGTGTCTCGGGCAGGAAGATATGGCCGATCTGCGCCAACCCCTGCGCGATCATCCGAACACGGAGGAGGCCCTGGAGGCGGCCATTCGCGCCGCGATCCATCTGAAGCCCAAAGGGCACGATTTCGACTATTCGCGGCAACAGGTGGATGGCCGAATGACCCGGCATATGAGCCACACAGGCGGCTGAGGTGTCTGGCAAATCAGGCAAGGCCACATTGCTCTATGCGGCATATTGCGGCGCAACTGCTCTGTTGGCTCCAATTGCGTGGTTGGCGGTTCGCCGCAAGCTGGACCGTGCCGGTGTTTCCAGGATCCGACAACGGGAACGTCTGGGCCACGCAAGCCAGCCCAGGCCCGATGGCCAGTTGATCTGGTTTCATGCGGCCAGCGTCGGAGAAAGCCTTTCTGTTCTCGGCCTGATCAAACGTTTGGGTCTGCGCCTGCCCCGCGCAGAGTTTTTGATCACCTCCGGCACCCCCACCTCGGCCGCTTTGATCGAAAAACGCATACCTCCCCGTACCCGCCACCAGTATCCGCCGCTTGACACACCAGGGTCCGTGCGCAGGTTTCTCGCACATTGGAAGCCAGATGCCGGGATATTCGTGGAAAGCGAAATCTGGCCGCGGTTGGTGGTGGAAAGCTCTTCACGCGGCATCCCATTGGCCCTGCTGAACGCACGACTATCCGAGAAATCGGTGCAGGGTTGGAAGAAGCGCCCTGATACTGCTCGGTTCATACTGGATCAGTTCCAGCTGTTTCTTACCCAAAACGAAAAGACGGCCGTAAATCTAATCGAAATGGGGGCCGAAGCCGCCCGTGTGCAGCCCGGAACCAACCTCAAGGCGATGTCTGATCCTTTACCGATCGATAACAATACCCGAGACGAAATTCAGGCGCAAATTGGTGATCGCCCGATCTGGGTTGCAAGCTCTACACACGCTGGGGAAGAAGAAACCGTTCTCGCGGCCCACACTGAACTGTTAAAAAAATGGCCCAACCTCTTGCTGCTGCTTATCCCACGCCATCCCGAACGAGGGGACGAGGTCGCACGCCTCATCTCTAAAGCCGGGCTTCAAATGGCGCGCCGAACGTCGAAGGACCTCATCACGTCGCAAACGCAGGTCTATATGGCAGATACTCTGGGTGAGACCGGGACTTGGTACGCCCTCTGCCCCTTGGTTTTTTTGGGTGGCTCCCTGAAGGAGATCGGCGGACACAACCCGTTCGAGCCGGCTCAGGCCGGGGCGGCGATAATTACCGGGCCGGGCTATTTCAACTTTGCGGAAACGTACAAACCGTTGATCAGGAATGGCGGTGCAATCGAAGTGCGCGCTGCTCGGGATCTGATAAAAGCCATCACGCGATGGTTGTCCGACGAACCTGCACTGAAAGCAGCCCGAGAGGCTGCGCAAAGCTGCGTGTCCGATCAAAAACAGGCATTGGACGCCGTCATTGATACATTATGCACTCAGCTTGATCCGGCTTGAAAGATCGTCAGGGCACGAGAGTTGTTCGCCCGCGCCCATGGCGGATCACGCCGCTGGCATGCGTTTTTCGACAATCTCGGCCCACCAGCTGCACCCGGCAGGGATTGCCTCGTCGTTGAAGTTATATTCCGGGTGATGCACCATTGCCGTATCGCCATTGCCGACAAGGATATAGGCACCCGGTCGTTCTTCGAGCATGAAGGCGAAATCCTCGCCCCCCATCACCAGAGGCGCTTCCTCGCAATCGCCGGACACCGCGCGTGCCACTTCGGCGGCAAAGCCTGTCTGCTCATCGCTGTTGACCATAACCGGATACCCGCGGATGTACGTTACGTCCGCCGTACCGCCAAAGGTCGCCGCAACGCCGGTGCAGATTTCCTTGATCCGTTTTTCGGCCAGATCGCGCATTTTTTTGCTCATGGTGCGCACGGTGCCTTTGATCTGCACTTTCTGCGGGATCACGTTGAATGCCTTGGAAGATGTCTCAAACGAGGTAACCGATACCACCACCTGATCGATGGGGTCGGCATTGCGCGAGGCGATGGTCTGCAGCGCCAGTACCGCCTGCGCTGTCATCACAGTGGTGTCCACCGTCTCATGCGGTTTGGCGGCGTGGCCGCCTCTGCCTTCAAAGGTGATGTCGAATTGGTCGGTTGCCGCAAAAAACGCGCCGGGCCGGATCGCGAAACTGCCGACCGGCTTACCCGGCCAATTATGCATCCCATAGACTTCCTGAATATTCCAGCGATCCATCATGCCGTCTTCACACATCTCGCGACCGCCGCCGCCACCCTCCTCAGCGGGCTGAAAGATCACAACGACTGTACCGTCGAAATTACGGGTTTCGGACAAATACTTGGCAGCCCCCAGCAACATCGCAGTATGGCCGTCATGACCGCAGGCATGCATCGCACCCGGCGTCTTGGAGGCATAGTCCAGCCCTGTCGCCTCGTGAATTGGCAAAGCGTCCATATCGGCGCGCAGACCGATCACCTTGCCCTTGCTGTCACTCTTGCCTTTGATGACGCCGACAACGCCGGTGCGACCAATACCCGTGACCACATCGTCACACCCGAATTCTTTCAGCTTTTCCGCCACCAATGCGCTGGTGCGATGCGTTTCGAACAAGATTTCCGGGTTCTCGTGGATGTCGCGCCGCCATGCAGAGATTTCCTCCTGCAGCTCGGCAAATCGGTTTTTCACTGGCATATCTGTGTACTCCTTGAGTTTCTCAGGCCGCCGGCATCCGACGTTCGACCATTTCAGCAAACCACGAGCACCCAAGCGGAATGATCTCGTCGTTGAAATCGTATTCCGGGTGGTGCAATCCGGCGCTGTCACCATTTCCCAGAACGATGAACGCACCGGGCCGTTCCTGCAGCATGAATGAGAAGTCCTCACCCCCCATCACCATCGGCGCCTCGACGCAGCTGCCGCCGACCACAACCGCAGCTTCGGTGGCAAAGCCGGTCTGCTCTTCGGCGTTGATCGTAACCGGAACTCCGTGGCTGTAGCGAATATCGGCTGCTCCTCCGAACGCTGCAACGGTCCCGGCAACAACCTCCTTCAGACGGTTTTCGATCAATACACGCGCATCATTCGAATGGGTTCGGACAGTGCCGCGCAACCTGGCGGATTGCGGAATCACGTTAAAGGCGTTGGACGAGGTTTCCACCGAAGTCACCGACAGGACAGCTTGCAATGTCGGATCCACGTTCCGCGATACCACCGTTTGCAGCGCAATGATGACCTGAGCCAGCATAACCGTGGTGTCTACTGTGTCATGCGGCTTGGCCGCGTGGCCACCGCGCCCGGTCAATTGAATGTCAAACTCGTCCGCCGCCGCCAGCAAAGGCCCGGAAC
>NZ_JBXWSF010000106.1:0-11010 GCF_059613285.1 Ruegeria sp. BHSB058
GATACGGCCTTTTACGAACGCGCTTGGGGAGGCATCATCATCTTGCTTGTCTTCCTCGTCACCATGAACACCGTGGCCGTGATCCTTCGCCGCCGCTTTGAACGCCGCTGGTAAAAGGGGCACGATATGAAAGATTTGTCTCGCGTGGAGAGAGAAGTGGAAACGCAGGAACCCAAGATCACGGCAAAAAACGTTCAGGTCTACTATGGCGAAGCCCATGCCATCAAGGATGTGAGTGTCGAGATCGAGGACAAGACGGTGACGGCCTTCATCGGTCCGTCGGGCTGCGGCAAGTCCACCTTTCTGCGCTGCCTCAATCGAATGAACGACACAATCGACATCTGCCGCGTCGAAGGTGATATCCTGCTGGATGGCGAGGATATTTATGACAAGCGGGTCGATCCGGTTCAATTGCGCGCCAAGATCGGGATGGTGTTCCAGAAACCCAACCCTTTTCCCAAGTCGATCTATGACAATGTAGCTTACGGTCCCCGCATCCATGGCCTTGCAAAGAACAAGGCGGAACTGGATGAAATCGTGGAAAGATCCCTGCGTCGCGGGGCAATCTGGGATGAGGTCAAAGATCGTCTTGATGCCCCCGGAACCGGCCTGTCAGGGGGGCAGCAGCAACGTTTGTGCATTGCGCGCGCGGTTGCAACAGAACCCGAGGTTTTGTTGATGGACGAGCCGTGCTCGGCTTTGGATCCGATAGCAACAGCACAAGTCGAAGAACTGATCGACGAACTGCGTCAACGATATTCGGTGGTGATCGTGACCCATTCTATGCAACAGGCAGCCCGGGTCAGCCAGAAAACCGCTTTCTTCCACCTGGGTAATCTTGTGGAATTTGGTGAGACCGGTCAGATTTTCACCAACCCGATTGATCCCCGAACCGAAAGCTACATCACTGGCCGGATCGGCTGAAGACGAGAAAAAAACATGACGGAACAGCATATTACTTCAGTTTACGACCGCGATCTCGAAGCCGTTCAAGCGCATATCATGAAGATGGGTGGCTTGGTGGAGGCCGCAATCATGGGCGCAGCCAGATCTCTGGAAGCGCGTGATGAAGAATTGGCGCAACAAGTGCGCAAGGATGACAAGGCAATCGACGAGCTCGAAGAACTGATCAACGAAGAAACGGCCCGCTTGATTGCGCTGCGCTCTCCGACAGCCGGGGATCTGAGGTTGGTGTTGTCCGTCCTGAAGGTCTCGGCAAATCTCGAACGAATTGGTGACTACGCCAAGAACATCGCCAAGCGAACAACCGTTCTTGTGGACGCGGCGGAGGTGAACGGCAGCGCTTCGGCACTGCGCCGGATGGCGCGTGAGGTTGAACACATGCTGCGCGATGCCCTGGATGCCTATATCCAGCGCGATCCGGAACTGGCAAACGATGTGATAGAGCGCGACCATGATGTTGACCAGATGTACAATGGCCTGTTTCGTGAATTGCTTACCTTCATGGCCGAAGATCCCCGCAGTATTTCTGCATGCATGCATCTGCATTTCATCGCCAAAAACATCGAACGAATGGGCGATCATGTGACCGCAATCGCCGAGCAAGTGGTTTACTTGGTAACCGGCAGTCGCCCGACCGAGGCCCGGCCCAAGGCCGACACAACCTCGCAGACGATCTGAGGGAGGCTGACATGCCCACCGATCAACCGACGGTTCTGGTTGTAGAGGATGAGCCTGCGCAGCGCGAGGTTCTGGCCTATAATCTTGAGGCCGAGGGCTTTCGCGTTTCCCGCGCAGCCAATGGGGAAGAGGCCCTGTTGCTGGTCGACGAAGACAGCCCGGACATTATCGTTCTCGACTGGATGATGCCCAACCTGAGCGGCATCGAAGTGTGCCGCCGTTTGAAAACGCGGCCCGAAACGCGATCGATACCGATCATCATGCTGTCGGCGCGCTCGGAAGAGGTGGACAAGGTGCGCGGATTGGAAACTGGCGCGGATGATTATGTTGTCAAACCTTATTCTGTTGTCGAATTGATGGCGCGGGTCCGCAGTCAACTCAGGAGGGTGCGACCTTCGACTGTTGGTGTTAAATTGGAATATGACGACATCGTACTGGATGCGGAAACCCACAAGGTCAGTCGAGGGGACAAGGCCCTGAAACTTGGGCCAACAGAGTTTCGACTGCTCAGCACATTCATGGAAAAGCCGGGTCGGGTCTGGAGTCGCGAACAATTGTTGGATCGGGTTTGGGGGCGCGACATCTTTGTCGACACCAGAACCGTTGACGTTCATATCGGGCGTTTGCGCAAGGCGTTGATGCAACATGGAGGAACGGACCCGTTGCGAACCGTTCGTGGGACAGGGTACGCGCTGGGTTAGCGCGGCAAGGTTTCTTCAGGTTCGACTTGCCCTGCCAACCAGTGCCGAAACTCGCGCAGTGACGGATCAGTCGACTTCGATATCGGCCAGACAAGGTAATAGGCTCCGACGGTCTCCACCGCATCGGGATAGGCTGCAACCAGACGACCCGTGGCAAGATCCTGTTCCACCAGGTAGCTGGGAAGCAGCGCCACGCCCAAGCCGTGAATTGCCGCCTGTATAATCGTTGCAAACTGGTCGTGGATAGTGCCGTTTAGCGGAGCTTTGCGATCAACTCCCATCTGAGTGAACCAATCCTGCCAAGCGCGTGGCCTCGTTTGAATGTGCAAAAGCGGATAACGCAACAAACCTTCGGCGACTTTCGGTGCACCATTTGGCATGAGACCGGGCGCACAAACGGGCAGAACGCGTTCAGTCTTCAATAGCAGCCGCTCTGTTCCGAGCCAGTCAGGTTCACCAAAATGCAATGCGGCATCAAAGGCTTCGGTGGCGAAGTTGAAAGGGCGAAGCCGGGTTGACATGTTGATTGTAATTTCGGGGTGACGCCTCGCGAAGTCAGGAAGACGCGGCATGAGCCACCGCATTCCAAAGGTCGGAAGTATGGCAAGGTTCAGAGTTCCTCCAACTGGCGCGACATGCAGGCGCAACGAGGCTTGCGCGATCTGGTTCAGGGCTTCGCGAATTTCCTGAACATAGGTTTGTGCCGTGGACGTCAACGTTAGCCGTTTCTTGTCTCTCCGGATCAGTTCCACACCCAGTTGTGTCTCGAGAGATTGCAACTGTCTGCTGATGGCACTTTGAGTCAAAGTCAATTCTTCGGCAACAGCGGAAGCAGATCCGAGGCGGTCCAAGGCTTCCAATGCGCGAAGCGCGGTGATTGATGGAAATAGTCTACGTGGCATGTCCATGTATGCGTTTTTGTCATATAAACATGTAAAAGTATCGCTGTTTTTTGCGAAAATCGCAGAGTAGGGTTCGCGCAATCAGAAATTTGGAGAAGTGCCATGAATGCTCCGACGACGAAACCGACCCTACGAGCCAAGGACGCGCCCGATCTTGGAACCTTTGCATGGGAGGATCCTTTTCGCTTATCCGATCAACTGACTGAAGAAGAACGGATGATTGCCGACAGCGCACGGTTCTATGCGCAGGAAAAACTACAGCCACGTGTGACAGATGCCTTCCAGAACGAGCTAACCGATCCGGAAATCTTTCGGGAAATGGGCGAAATGGGCCTGTTGGGCACCACGATTCCCGAAGAATACGGCGGCATAGGCGCCGGCTATGTCGCTTATGGCCTTGTGGCGCGCGAGGTTGAACGGGTCGATTCCGGTTACCGATCCATGATGTCGGTGCAAAGCTCGCTGGTGATGTATCCAATTTACGCCTATGGCAGCGAAGAACAGCGCAGGAAGTACTTACCCAAATTGGCCAGCGGCGAGTGGATCGGGTGCTTCGGCTTGACCGAGCCTGACGCTGGAAGTGATCCTGCCAGTATGAAAACTAGGGCCGAGAAAATCGAAGGCGGCTACCGTTTGACCGGCAGCAAAATGTGGATTTCCAATGCTCCGATCGCGGATGTTTTTGTGGTCTGGGCTAAGTCCGATGCACATGATGGCAAGATCCGCGGATTCGTTCTGGACAAGGGCATAAAGGGACTGAGCGCCCCGAAAATCCAGAACAAACTCAGCCTGCGTGCATCTATCACGGGGGAAATCGTGCTTGATGGTGCCGAAGTAGGTGAAGATGCTCTGCTTCCATATGTTCAGGGCCTCAAAGGTCCCTTCGGTTGCCTAAATCGGGCGCGCTATGGAATTAGTTGGGGTGTAATGGGGGCAGCCGAGCACTGCTGGCATTCGGCCCGGCAATACGGCCTTGATCGTCATCAGTTCAATCGTCCGTTGGCACAGACACAGTTGTTCCAGCGAAAGCTGGCGGATATGCAGACCGAGATTGCATTGGGCATTCAGGCCAGCCTTCGGGTCGGGCGGCTGATGGACGAAGCGAATGCGGCGCCCGAAATGATTTCGATAATCAAGCGCAATAATTGCGGCAAGGCCCTGGAGATTGCGCGCATGGCGAGGGACATGCACGGTGGCAACGGAATCTCGCTGGAATTTCAGGTCATTCGCCACATGGTCAATCTTGAAACCGTGAACACCTACGAAGGTACTCATGATGTACATGCGTTGATTCTCGGGCGCGCGCAAACCGGGTTGCAGGCGTTCTATTGAAAGATAGTTGTGGGCGATATGTGAACCGCGACTGCTATTGGCGTTCGGGGTAGGGGCATTCGCCCATCTCTTTCATCCTCTTTTCTCTGAACACCTCTGTTGGTGTCTTCCATACACGGCATTTCCTGGGGGTTGCATTGAGGCGGTCGCAGAGCATTTTCAATTCATGATCTGAGACCGCCGTGATGTCGCGCTTGCGGGGCAACCATCTTCGCGCCCAGCGATTGGTGTTCTCGACGGTGCTTTTCTGCCAGGGGGGAAGACGGATCGCAGAACCACGTTTGTGTTCCGATCTCAGCGTGGAAATGGGGCCAGCTGACGAACTCCGTTCCTCGATCAAAGGTGACGGACTTGCGCGCCACGTGAGAGAGGTCGCGTATTGCTTTTATGATTTTTCCCATGACAGACTTCGTGCGTTTGTTCGGATTCTTCAGAAGCACCGTGAATCGGCTGACCCGCTCGACAAGCGAGGTTACATTTGATTGCCCAAAGCGCTGTTTAAACAGTACAAGGCCAGCCTCCCAGTGACCGAACTGACGGCGGTGCGCGGCGTCGTCCGGTCGAAACAGGATGCTCACATCACGATCGAACCTTGGAGCCTAGCGCTTTCTGGCACGGCGTGGGCGACGAGACTTGCGATACTGGGGCAGGAACCACCAGAGCTCCTGCGCCAAACCTTCGTTGGAATAGATGTGCCGACAGATCGTTTCCTGACACACGCGCATTTTTGCACCTTCGTGGATCATCCGATTGCCGATCTGCTCAGGTGTCCATCCTTGTTTGAGGCGGGCGATGACTCGCTTACTGAGATCGGGGCGTCGGATCAGCTTGCGCTGCACGCACGGATCGACGTTTCTGAGTTTGTAAACGAGCCGCATGACCAAAATATCCCGCGTACTTCTTGGGGAACGCATCATCGGCCCAGAAATTACGTTTGATCTCGCGAAAAATCGTCGATTTGTGGCGCTTCACGCGCGCCATCTCCCGAACGGGCACCTTTGCGTGCCACCAGTTCTCGATTTTGCGACGTTCTTGCAGTGATAGTTGCGTGTAAACGGCCCCCATGCCATGATCTTCTATTAGATAACGAATTGTTTTTTATAGGATTCTCACTTCAGGGTAGCGCGCTCCCGGGTACATGTAGAAAACGTGTAATTGGTATTATGTAATTTATAATCCTGTAAGCGACATGCCCTAGCAAACTCCGTATGTTGCGTGGACGAACGGAACAGTTGGACCTCGACTCAACCAGATCGCCGAGGAAGTGTAGGATCTAAAGAACGAAATTTTCGTCCTATCGGGTGCTGCATCACGGATTGGAGAAGTACTGGCAGAACAGTCTAGCAAGGAAGACCGCATCATTGAGTCCGAAGCGGTGGTGAACACTTGCGTTGAAGCAATACAAAACAACGGTCCTTGGTTCTGCCGCATCCTCAGGTTGGCGATTACATGCGCATGAAGGTCGAAGACTATGGCCGTTGGATCAGAGGGATGAAAAATCTAAATCAAATATCCAGTGGCCAGAGCTAAACCTTTGGGCGTCTCATCAAACCTTCCTGTGCGACGGAGGCGACCAGAATTCCGTCTTCTGTATAAATGGAACCGCGATTGAAGCTTCGCCCCTGCCCCGTCCACGGCGCGTCCATTGAATACTGATGCCAGTTTTCGATCTGAACTGGAGCGTGAAACCACATCGCATGGTCCAGACTTGCGCCGTTCACCTGCCGTTTGAACCAACTCAGTCCATGAGGTCGAAGACCAGAACTCAAAAGCGCCATATCCGACGCGTAGGTCAACAGAAGATGTTGGGTTTTCGCGTCCTCACCTGCTGCTGCCCGCATTCGAAACCAAAGGTGGTTGCGGTCGTCGCTGGGTTCGGGATCAAAAAGGTCCAGCGGATCGACTTCTCGAACCTCGATTGGGCGCTCCCTTAGGAATTCCGAGCGGTATTTTTCGGTTACCTTGCCGAGATACTTCTGCCGCAACTCATCCCGCGAAGGATGGTCGTTTGGTTTTCCGGCATTGGGCATAGGGTGTTGGTGAGTCCAGCCGCTGTCTTTGACATGGAATGACGTCGACATATTGAGAATTTGTTTTCCGTGCTGAATTGCGACCACGCGACGGGTCGTGAACGAACCACCATCTCGAGCGCGATCCACCTGATAAACGACAGGAATACTGGGATCTCCAGGCCGTATAAAGTATGCATGCAGAGAATGGCACAGCCGGTCATCCACCGTTCTGTAAGCTGCCGACAATGCCTGTGCGACTACCTGCCCGCCGTAGATCCGAGTCGGTGTTTCACCGCCCGATCCCGGTCCGCGAAAGAGATCGACTTCCAACCTTTCCAAATTCAAAAGATCGAGCAGGATCTTTTCCGCGTCCGTCATTTCCTTACACCTTGAATTTAAACAATGTATCACAGCATGCTACGTCTTGTTCTTTGCCTCTCAGCCGAGCAATGCCCCATGGACAAGCGCTTTGAGTTCGGCGCGGGACGGATAGGAACTGGAAGGTGAGAGCTGAGTGAAAAAGACCACGCTCAGGTCGTGAACCCGATCCAACCAGAAAAATGTCGATGCCATTCCACCCCAACTGTAATCACCCACCGACCCGATCGTGCCTGACCGCGCGGCATCAAGAACAACACCGCCTCCGATGCCAAATCCCAGCCCCTTCATGGGCTGTTCCGCAAAGCTGCTTGGCCCCATCGAGGCAATGTCGCCGGCCAGATGGTTGCGCATCATGAAATCTACCGTGCTGGAGCCAAGCAAACGATTGCCGTTACTTTCACCTTTTCGTCGCAGCATATCTACAAAGCGATGATAGTCATCAATCGTACCCACGAGGCCACCACCGCCGGAGAACATGGTGGCATGTTCGAATGGTGATCCTCCGTCCTCGTCAACTAACCTCAATGTTTCTCCACCGGATTTCGCGTCATTAAGCGCCATGGCATCACCAGACAGTGGAGTATAGAGCGAGGCAAATCGGTTTTCCGCTCCGGCAGGAACCGAAAACGCAGTCTCAGTCATGCCCAGAAGGTCAAAGATTTGCTGTTTGAAGAAGCAATCCAGACTTTTTCCCGAAACAACTTCGATCACGCGCCCCAGAACATCGATCGAAACCGAGTATTCCCACCTTGTGCCCGGCTGAAAGGCCAAGGGCAGTTCGGCGACTTGTTGAACCATATCAGCCAAAACGCCTTGTGTGGGCTTGAACATTATATCCTGCTTATCCATGGCCTTTGGTAAAACGCCTGGATTGAATGGGTAACTCAGGCCGCTGGTGTGTGTCAGCAAGTGATGCAGGGTTGGCGTGGTGGTTGGTTCGACTTGGTCAATCCGCTCGGCGCCGGCAACCAACGCATGCAAATTGCTGAATTCAGGCAAAAACTCCGAGATTGGCGCGCCCAAGTGAAAAAGACCCTGTTCAGCCAGCATCATTATGGCGACCGAGGTGATAGGCTTGGTCATCGAATAAAGGCGAACAACTGTGTCACGTTTGAATGGCAGGCTCTGTTCAAGATCTCGCAAGCCGCAGGCGTTGAAAAATACCTCCTCTCCGTGCCGATGGATCAGAACCGAACTGCCGGGATATTTGCGTTCATTGACATAGCGTTGCATCCATTCGCCGATTCGATTTAACCGCCCGGGATCCACCCCTTGTTTTGTAGCGCCGTTCATCGCGGTTCTCCTCTCCAACCCCAATCGTTGAATGTTGTTAGCGATCCGGAATCCAATATTTGATGGGACAACTAACCGATCATTCGATTCATCGCCGCTCTGGTTTCTTCATTGAACCAGCCACCTTCTGGTGCATTCGCGCCGTTGGCCATTCGGCTGCGGATCAGATCAATTGTGCCTTGACGGATCTGTCGTTTCACCGAGGCATAGGTTTTCGGCGGAATAGCTGCCAGTTTTTTGGCTTCGCCTATGGCCCGGTTCAGGACATCGTCGTCGACGACATCGATCACACCGAAGCGCAAGGCCGTCTCGGAGTTCATCGGCTGACCCGTCAGCATCAATCGTCTGAGCGTATTGGGATCGAGTGTCGCGCGCGCGATTTCAAGCGGACCTGCGGGGAAATCCGCACCAACTCGCACCTCTGCAAGGCCAAGCGTCGCTCGTGCAGCAGCAACGCGAAAATCCGAGGCAAGTACAAAAAACATTCCACCAGCTATTGCTGCTCCGTTCACGGCACTCACTGTGGGTTTTCGACATTCGAATAATGAGAGAAACCCAACGTTCAGACCTTCGACAATTTCATTCTGCTCTTGAATGTCGAAATTTTTCGCCTCCTTCAGATCAAGTCCAGCCGAGAACACCCTGAATGTGCTGGACAAAACGATAGCTCGAACTTCGTCGTTCTGCTCCATTTCCTTTATCTGCTCTGAGAACGCCATTAGAAACTCTGCGCTTAGCGCGTTTACCGGCCCACGCCTAAGAACTAACTCTACAATACCGCCATCGTGCTCTCTGAGTTCCAGAAAATCGCTCATCTCGTCTTTCTCCTTGCGCATTTCCAGATAGCATCCGAACAAATCGACGAAACCTCAGATTTTTGCGCGCGGATCCTTCATTGCGACACCAGGTCAATCTGAACGGCCAAGCGCAGTCAGACCATGCTGGGCAAACATTGGAACATATTGGCCGAGTTGCCTCGCCCGTTCAGGATTGGAGGCATTTCCTTCCAACGCGCGCCGATAGACCCCTTGAAGTATCCCTGCCATTCGGAAGAAGTTAAAAGCAAGGTAAAACCCAAAATTTTCAATTCCTCTCAACCCCCGTCGCTGACAATATCGAGCCACAAACTCGTCATCCGACGGCAATCCTAGTGCTGCGCGATCAACCCCGGCCAAACCCCGCCCCTCTTGCCCCGGCGGCATTTGCCATTGCATGATGACAGCGGCAAGATCGGCGTAAGGGTGCCCTATGGTTGACAGTTCCCAATCCAGAACACCCAGACAGTTTGTTCCTTCTTTTTCAAAGATCATGTTGTCGATCCGGTAATCGCCATGCACAAGTGTCCGTTGCCCATCGTTGGTGGGTAAATTTCGTTGTAGCGCTTCAATCAACCTATCCATTTCGGGAATCGTTTCGGTTTCCGAAGCCCTGTATTGAGTGCTCCAGCGACCGATCTGTCTTTCAAAATAATCGCCAGAAGGGCCAAAATTGCCAAGACCCACGGCATCAACATTGACCATATGCAATTCAGCAAGCACCCGGTTCATTTCGTCAATGACCGCGCTGCGCGTCTCTTTCGTTTCACCTGCCATTGTCGGTTCAAAAAAGTTCCGACCTTCAAGATATTCCATCACATAAAACATTGAACCGATGACGCTTTCGTCCTCGCACAACAAATACATCTGCGCGACCGGCACCTTCGACCCCGCCAATGATTTTTGCACGCGATACTCACGGTCGACGGCATGGGCGGATTTCAACAAAATCCCGGGGGGTTTGCGACGCAGTACATAGTTTTGCTCAGGCGTCTTCAGCAAATACGTCGGGTTTGACTGTCCAACTTCAAATTTTTCGCACAGCAGAGGACCCTGATATCCTGACAGATGAACGCTCAGATAGGCGTCCACTGCGTTGAGGTCGAGTGCAAGTGGCTGTTCACTCATCACGCCCTATTATCCTTCACTCCACAAACTCGGTTGCTAGTTTTGCTCCGGCACTCCGATATTCAACACTAATCCGGTCGACGAGTTCGGCGGTCGAAACAACCTCCGAGACGTTGCCGATCCCCTGCCCCGACCCCCAGATTTCCTTCCAGGCTTTAGGCTTGGAGGAACCCTGACTGAAATTCATCGCCGTTGCGTCAGCCGAGGGCAGATTGTCGGGGTCCAGTCCGGCGCGCTGGATCGACGCTTTCAGATAGTTCCCGTGAACCCCGGTAAACAGTGACGAATAAACGATGTCTTCGGCACTGCTATCGACGATCATTTCTTTGTAATCCATCCCTGCATTGGCTTCGTGCGTTGCGATGAAGGGTGAGCCAACATATCCGAAATCGGCGCCCATCGCACGGGCTGCCAACAACGACTCTCCACAGGCGATCGCGCCAGACAAGGCCACAGGCCCGTCAAACCATGCGCGAATTTCTCGGATTAGCGCCATAGGAGACTGTTGCCCGGCGTGCCCACCAGCCCCGGCGGCAACGGCTATCAATCCATCGGCACCTTTGTCGATCGCCTTTCTGGCAAAGGTGTTATTGATGACATCGTGCAGAACCACGCCACCACAACCATGGGCGGCCTCGTTGACATCTACACGCGCACCCAGCGAGGTGATCCAGACCGGGACTTTCCAGCGGGCGCAAATCTCCAGATCCCGCTCCAGCCTTTTGTTGGAACGATGCACGATTTGATTGACCGCGAAAGGCGCGGCCGGTCTGTCGGGGTTGGCTTGGTTGTGGCGATCCAGTTC
>NZ_JBXWSF010000107.1:0-11007 GCF_059613285.1 Ruegeria sp. BHSB058
CGACGATCAACAGCCCATTGCCACCGACCGCCACGCAACTTCCGTGGATCGTGGCATTGCGCTTTTCGGCCATGCGGGACAGCGCATCGACGCTCATAACTCAGATCGGTAGCGCCACGACAAAGCGGGCGCCAAGTGGGTCCGAGGTGACGTCGGCATCCGTGGGCCGGATGTTCTCGGCCCAGATGACGCCGCCATGGGCCTCGACGATTTGTTTCGAAATGGCCAGCCCCAGCCCAGAATTATTGCCGAAATGCTCCTCGGGACGCTGCGAATAGAACCGCTTGAAGATCTTTGTCAGCGCCTGATCGGGAATTCCAGGCCCGGTATCCTCGACCACGATCAGCACGCGGCCATCCCGACGCCGCGCCCAGACGCGAATGGCATCGCCTTCGCCACAGAAGGAAATCGCGTTGGTGATGAGGTTGACGAACACCTGCGCCAATCGCGCTTCCAGCCCCCGAATTGTAATGGGTTCGTTGGGCATGTCCGTTATATAATCTATCCCTTTCGAACGTGCGTCTTCGCCCAGGAACTGACCCAGGTTGTCAAGCATCGCAAGCATATCGAACGGTTCTTCGTCTTCTTTCACCAGTTCGGCATCCAGCCGCGATGCGTTTGATATGTCGCTGACCAGGCGATCCAGTCGACGCACATCGTGCTCGATGATCTCCAGCAGCTTTTCGCGCTGTTCTTCCTTCTTGACCACGCGCAACGTGCCAACCGCCGATTGCAGACTGGCGAGCGGATTCTTGATTTCGTGCGAAACATCCGCAGCAAACTGTTCGTTGCCCTCGATCCGGTTATAGAGCGCCGCCACCATGCCGCGCAGTGCACGACTGAGCCGGCCGATCTCATCCGGCCGCGCGCTCAGATCCGGTATGCGGATACGCCCGGGGTTGATGCGCTGGTTGTGATGATCGTTGCCCATCTCGGCGGCCTCGGCCAGATCGGCAAGCGGGTTGGCGATTGTGGAAGCCAACACCAGGCTGAGGCCGACCGAAACCAGCAGCGCGACAACGAACATCTGCAGGACACGTTCCTGTTCCTGCCGGGCCAGTGCGTCGATTTCTCCGGCTGGCCCGGCCATCGCCAGAACCGCAATTGTCTGCCCAGCTCGCTGTATCGGAGTTGTGGCCACAATGACCGTTCCTCCTCGGGCGTCGGTAAGCGCCCTAACCCGAGAGCCGGACTCGACCGTTACGGGTACCATCGCGCCCACCTGCTCGGCCAGGTCCGGCGAGGGCCTTGACTGACTGCCATTCAGAATCGACGCCATGCCGTTCCAGACCGCGTTCAGACCATCACTGATAATTGTTGGCCCGGTGTCGAAACGGCTATTTAAAACAGTCGCGGGCAACTGGGTCGAGCCGCGCACCCACCCCGCCAGATCACCCAGAGGGTCGAAAACGAAAACCTCGACGCCATTGCGAAGGCTCAAACCCGCCAGCGTCGCCTCGATATCAAGCTCGTCGCTGTCGTTGATCGTGGCTGGATCGCTGGCGATTCTGGCCTCGAATACGTCCCCGGCCAGTTCCGCTTCGCTGATCAGGGCACTTGCCCGCTGCAACACCTGGTCTTCGCGGGTGTCATCCAGCCATAAGAGCCCTGCAACCAGAATGATCAGGGCAATCAGGTTGAACGTGATAATCTTGCGCGCAAGTGTCGAGCTGTGCAGCGCCAGCAGGCGCCGCCGGGGACGGACAAAACGCATATCCGGTGAATTGGGATCAATCGGGATAACCCAATCGTCCCCAAGAACCACATCCCCGTCGCGTGGCCCGTTCGCTGATCCTGTGTCGCGCACGAGAATCCCTTCGCCTTCCCCCACAAAAGGGCGATTATTCTTCGTTGTATCTGTACCCTATTCC
This sequence comes from Ruegeria sp. BHSB058, assembly GCF_059613285.1. Lineage (NCBI taxonomy): Bacteria > Pseudomonadati > Pseudomonadota > Alphaproteobacteria > Rhodobacterales > Roseobacteraceae > Ruegeria > Ruegeria sp. BHSB058. Next base: position 1,872 of record NZ_JBXWSF010000107.1, read on the forward strand.
ATACAGCGTTTCGATTGCCGAAAAATCCGAATCAGCCATACGCATTTTTTTGCGCAGGCGTTTGATGTGGCTGTCGATCGTGCGATCATCGACATAGACCTGATCGTCATAAGCGACATCCATCAGCTGATCGCGGCTCTTGACGAAACCCGGCCGCTGCGCCAGCGCTTGCAAAAGAAGGAATTCGGTCACCGTCAATGAAACATCCGTTCCCTTCCAACTGACCGCATGCCGCAACGGATCCATCCGTAGATGTCCGCGTTCCATCACCTTGGCGTCGCCATTGCCGACCTCGATCGCTTCACCCGAATTGGCCTCCTGCCGACGCAAAAGCGCACGAATCCGTTCGACCAGAAGGCGTTGCGAGAATGGCTTTTTCACATAGTCGTCCGCGCCCATTCTCAGGCCCAGAACCTCGTCTATTTCGTCGTCTTTCGACGTCAGAAAGATCACCGGCATCTGGGTTTTCTGGCGAAGCCGCTGAAGCAAATCCATGCCATCCATTCGTGGCATCTTGATATCCAGAACCGCCATGTCCGGCAGTCTCTTGTTGAAGGCATCCAGCGCCGCCTGCCCATCGTTATATGTTTCGACCTCGAACCCTTCGGCCTCGAGTGTCATGGATACGGACGTCAGAATATTTCTGTCGTCATCCACCAGTGCAATCTTTGACATTGGGAGTGCCCCTACTGCTCTACTGCTCAATCTTCGTAAGTTTTCATGCATTTTTGGCGTTTTTGTGACCACGAATCAATGCATATCTACGAATCACTTAAAAACTGTTGCTCAATTGGAGACAAAGAACCCTTAACCCGATTGAATCGATGCCACCTAATTGAGCGCTAAATACATGGTTGCGCTAAACCTCGCCTTGGTGGCGCTAACTGCGCCAAACCGTCCTGTTCATGCTCTAAACTAGCGTGATAAGACCCCCGCGACCGCCGGTCATTTCTGCCGGTAAACTGCCCCAAGAGCGCAAACGGCCAAGCGCGCCGCCGCGCCGCCATAGGAGAGAAATCGCATGACATCTGGACGGGTTAACCCGCAATTCCGCCTCGAGGATCAGGGCATCGAGGGTCTGGGCAATGTCTTTTACAACTTCATGGAACCGGCGCTGATCGAAGAGGCGTTGAAGCGTGGCGAAGGCACGCTGGGCAATGGCGGGGCTTTCCTGGTTACGACCGGGAAATTCACCGGGCGTTCCCCCAAGGACAAGCACGTCGTAAAGACCGAGAGCGTCGCGGAAAAGATTTGGTGGGAAAACAACGCCGAAATGAGTCCCGAAGGCTTTGACGCGCTCTATCTGGACATGCTCGAGCACATGAAGGGCCGCGATTATTTCGTGCAGGACCTCGTTGGCGGCGCCGACCCGACCTATTCGATCAACGTGCGCATGGTGACCGAGCTTGCCTGGCACAATCTGTTTATCCGTCACCTCCTGCGCCGCCCGGATCGCGAGGATCTGGACGAATTCACCGCTGATTTCACGGTGATCAACTGCCCCAGTTTCAAGGCGGACCCGAAAAAGCACAACTGCCGCAGCGAGACGGTGATTGCGCTGAACTTTGACCGCAAGCTGATCCTGATTGGCGGCACCGAATATGCGGGCGAGAACAAAAAATCGGTGTTTACCCTGCTGAACTACATGTTGCCGGAAAAAGGCGTGATGCCGATGCACTGTTCGGCCAACCACGCGGTTGGAAACCCGGTTGACACCGCCGTGTTCTTTGGCCTCAGCGGCACCGGCAAGACGACCCTGTCGGCAGATCCAGCGCGGGTTCTGATCGGTGACGACGAACATGGATGGTCGGATCGCGGCACCTTCAACTTCGAAGGTGGCTGCTATGCCAAGACCATCAACCTCAATGCCGAGGCCGAGCCGGAAATCTATGCGACCACCAAGAAGTTCGGCACCGTGATCGAAAACATGGTGTTCGACCCCGAAACCAAGAAGCTGGATTTCAACGATGACAGCCTGACTGCGAACATGCGCTGTGCCTATCCGCTGGAATACATCTCGAACGCGTCCAAATCAGCGCTTGGCGGGCACCCCAAGAACATCATCATGCTGACCTGTGACGCATTTGGTGTTCTGCCCCCGATCGCACGGCTGACCCCGGCGCAGGCCATGTACCACTTCCTGTCGGGCTTCACCTCGAAAGTGGCTGGAACCGAGCGTGGTGTGACCGAGCCGCAACCCACATTTTCAACCTGTTTCGGCGCCCCGTTCATGCCGCGCCGTCCCGAAGTTTATGGCAACCTGCTGCGCGACAAGATCGCTCAACACGGCGCCACCTGCTGGCTGGTCAACACCGGTTGGACCGGCGGTGCCTATGGCGTTGGCAGCCGGATGCCGATCAAGGCCACCCGCGCCTTGCTGACGGCCGCGCTGGACGGCTCACTGGCCGAAGCCGAGTTCCGCAAGGACGCCAATTTCGGCTTTGACGTTCCGGTTTCGGTACCGGGGGTGGCTGAGGTTCTTCTTGATCCGCGCCGCACATGGGACGATCAGGCCGCATTCGACAAACAGGCCGAAAAACTGGTTCAGATGTTCGCAGAGAATTTCGAACAATACCTGCCTTTCATCGACGAAGACGTCAAAGCCGTCGCAATCGGTTGAATAGGCCAGGCTGATTCTGCAACACCCCCTGTTCCGCACGGGGGGTGTTTTCGTTTAGCGAGAAACTTTCCAGGAAACTTCTACCCATAAGTGAAATCGCGAAATCGTGATCTTCACTGGCGATCAAAATTTCGCGTGCCGTGAAAAAAATAGGCCCGGCACAATTGCGCCGGGCCTTGACTGAAAGTACCTTGGGGCTGCGAATGCGCCACTCACTCATTCTCGCGATATCGGCAGCCTAATCAGACCTTAACCAAAGTGAACAACGTGATTTGTGTCAATATGAGACAATCCCTGAGGGCCAAAAAAACGTAACCGCGCGCATCGATTCCGCTAAAGCGCTAAAAAAGTAAGCAACCAGGATACTAGACCGAATGCTCGAAGTCTCGAAACTCGCTGAACTCCGCAAGCTGATGCAAAGCATGGAACAGACACTGGGGCTAGAAGAGTTGTCTCCGATCGAACGCGACATCTATTACGCCGCCGGAGAGTTGTCGAAGGCCGGGGAAGAAGTCCGCACGAACGGATTAGTCGGGCATGCCCTTGTACAATCCATCTCGCGCCCGACTTTTTTTCGGGCCCTGAAATCTCTGGTAGAGAAAGGGTATCTTTCGCAGTGCGAAACCACGAACCGGGGTCGGTACGTCGTGCACGCGCCACGACAATAAACTCTTTCCGATAGTAGGTTGCGTATTTCGGTCCAAGAAACGGTTACTGCCTCGCTCGCCTATGTCGCAGCCGCCATCGTGACGTTCGAATTTCTAATGCCTCTGCAGAACATCTTCTTTCCGGACTATCCGAGCCGGGCAAGCCTGCTGTTCCTGCCGCATGGTGTCAAAGTACTTACAGCCTGGATGCTGAAGTGGCGCGCAATTCCAGCCCTGTTTCCCGGTGTTCTAGTGGTGTTCGTGTATCTGGGCGGAACCGACGTATTCATGCTCAGCCGCATCTGGGCCATACTGGTCGCAGTCTCAGCCGCGCCACTGATGTTCCAATTCTTCAAGGCGCTCGGTTGGGACATTTATCCTGATCCCGCGCGGCCGGCCTGTTGGATCTGCGTCATGGCGGCGGGAGTGACGACTTCGGTTCTTTCGTCTTTTCTGACGAACATGGCATTCGGCAGCACTCCCGTCGAATACGTCGCCTTTTTGATCGGAGATGTCTTTGGGCTGTTCTTTCTAATGCTCGGCTTGCTTTTCGTCTTTCGTCTTCAGAACCGAACACGCTAGGCCAGTTTCATCCCAACAGCCCCCGGCGCAAAAGGTTCAGTCCGGCAACCAGAAGAACAAGCAACGTCACCTTGCGAAAAGTGGCCTGATCGATGCGGTCATGCAGCCTCATCCCGATCCACATTCCCAACACGGCAGGAACGATCAAAGCCATGGACAGACCAATCGTATCCTTGCGCAATATCCCGGAACCGAAATGCGCGCCAAGCAGTGCCAGAGCGCCCAATCCATAGATAACCCCTTGAATCCGGATCTGATCACGTTTTGGCGTGTTCAATGCCGTCAGATATGCCACCGTGGGCGGCCCCCACACGCCAGACATCCCGCCAATTGCCCCCGCGACCGCGCCTGCCACCGCCTGCCCCCGGGGCGTGTCCCGCTTGAGCGTGAGGGATATGCCCAACAATTGGATCAGCACAAAGAAACAAACTGACACGCCGATCATCACAAGAAAGGTTGACGCCGGAACCCGCGCAACCAGTTGCGCGCTGATTAGCAGACAAACCAATCCAACGATCAGGAACACCCTGAATTTCTTTGTCGTGGCAACTGCGGCGCTTGCCCCTTGCCACAAGGCCTGCATCACATTCGTGACCAGGGTCGGCAGGATCAATCCGGCCAACGCGAGATCCGGTGGCAGTATCATGCTCAATCCGGAAACCAGGATCATCGGCATGGCAAACCCCACCATACCCTTGACCAGCCCTGCCAACACGGCAATCGCACAAGCCAGTGCCAGATTTTCTGGCGTTAGAAGAATCAGGTCCATCATGCCCCTTGATAACACCGCGATTTTCTCTGCACTGCAAAAATCACTGCGTAATTTTCGAACTTTTTCAGGTGTAATTGTGTATTTTTGTTGCGCTGCATGTGCGAAATGATATGACCAAGCAACGAAAAAGAGGACGTGATTCATGGCCCATGACGGACAGGACGTGACGACAATGACCAATACCGCAATTTTGCCCGACCTTTTGCGGCTGACCGGCGCGGCGCTTGCCCCGGTCGAAGCCGTGTTCACCCGTGCGCTGGACTCGGTGCGCGCCATGGTGACATCGGATGGCAAGATCTCGGGTGCATTGATCGAAGCGAACCAGACCGCCGCGCATGGCTTGTCGTGGATGGCGACCTATCACCAGTCGCTGCGACAGATGCAGCGTTGGGCCGAAGCGCTGGAGGCCGACGGCAAGTTCGGCGAGATGGAGCAGTTGATCCACCAGATCGCGTTCGGCGAGTACCTCCACCAGATCGCGGGCGGCATCCCGATGAACCAGGGCGAAGTCGTGCGATTGCAGGAGCTTGGCCTGGGCTGGGATGCTTTGTCCGGCTTTCAGTGCGAAGAGGTTCAGACCCTGATGCGCGCAGGCAACAGCCAGGCGGCGCGCACGCGTCTGGTCGAATTGATGGAGGCTCAGGCCGGCGCCACCATGTTCGGGGCATCGGGGCTGGAAGAAGAGCTGGAAATGATCCGTGACCAGTTCCGCCGCTATGCACAGGAAAATGTGGAACCGAACGCGCATGACTGGCATCTCAAAGATGAGCTTATCCCCATTGAAATCATTGAAGAATTGGCCGAAATGGGCGTTTTCGGCCTGACCATTCCCGAAGAATTCGGCGGCTTCGGGTTGAGCAAGGCGTCGATGTGCGTGGTGTCCGAGGAGCTGTCGCGGGGCTATATCGGCGTTGGCTCGCTGGGCACCCGGTCCGAGATCGCCGCCGAGCTGATTATCGCGGGAGGTACGGACGAGCAGAAGGCAAACTGGCTGCCGAAGATCGCAAGTGCCGAAATCCTGCCGACGGCGGTGTTCACCGAACCCAATACCGGGTCCGATCTGGGATCGCTGCGCACCCGCGCGGTTCGGGACGAGAACGGCGATTACAAGATCACCGGCAATAAAACATGGATCACTCATGCGGCGCGGACCCATGTGATGACGCTGTTGGCGCGCACCGATCCGAACACGACGGATCATCGCGGATTGTCGATGTTTCTGGCCGAGAAGACCCCCGGAACCGACGAAAACCCCTTCCCCACACCGGGTATGACCGGCGGGGAGATCGAGGTGTTGGGCTATCGCGGGATGAAGGAGTACGAGCTGGGTTTCGACGGCTTTCACGTCAAGGGCGAGAACCTGCTTGGCGGCGAAGAAGGCAAGGGTTTCAAGCAGTTGATGCAAACTTTCGAGTCTGCCCGCATCCAGACCGCGGCCCGCGCCATCGGCGTGGCCCAGTCGGCGCTGGATATCGCCATGCAATACGCGCTTGAGCGCAAGCAGTTCGGAAAAGCGCTGATCAACTTCCCGCGTGTGTCGGGAAAACTGGCGATGATGGCGGTCGAGATCATGATCGCGCGGCAGCTAACCTATTTCTCTGCCTGGGAAAAAGATCATGACCGCCGCTGCGACCTTGAGGCCGGGATGGCCAAGCTGCTTGGCGCTCGGGTGGCCTGGGCCGCGGCGGATAACGGGCTGCAGATTCATGGCGGCAACGGGTTTGCGCTGGAATACAAGATCAGCCGCGTGTTGTGCGATGCGCGTATTCTGAACATCTTTGAAGGCGCTGCAGAAATTCAAGCGCAGGTGATTGCACGTCGCCTGCTTGGATGACCCTCGGGAGTTTACCTCATTCCCCAACTCGACCCGGCCTCGTGCCGGGTCTTTTGTTGATGTACCTTCGAACTGTGCGAAATGTACCGGTCCGTGACCCCCTGTTGTTCATTTTGTACAAGACTTTGAGCGCGATACGTGCCCTGATGCACGGGAAACCGGTTCCCACGATATTTCGAAACTGTTAACCTTCGACCTCATGGAGAACAGCTCAAACCGGCGCCTGGCGGCGATCCTGGCCGCTGATGTGGCGGGGTATTCCCGTCTGGTCGGCGTCGATGAGGAGGGCACCATCGCCGCGTTGCGCAGGCTACGCAATGAGGTGATCGAGCCGCTGGTTGATCAACATGGCGGGCGGATCGCCAATACCGCCGGCGACAGTTTCCTGATCGAGTTCCGCAGCGCCGTCGATTCCGTTCGCGCGGCGGTGGAAATTCAGACCCGCCTGAAAGACCGCAACGCCGCTCAGGACCCGGATCGCGCCATCGCGCTGCGCATCGGCCTGAACGTGGGCGATGTGGTTTCGAACGGGGATGACATCCTGGGCGACGGGGTGAATGTCGCCGCGCGGCTGGAGGCGCTGGCGGAACCGGGGGGCATCGTCGCCTCGCAGGCGGTGGTTACCTATGCGCGCGCAAATGTAACGGCGGGCTTTGTTCCGATGGGACCGCAAAAGGTCAAGAACATCACCGAGCCGGTCGAGGCGTTCCGGGTCGTATCCGACGCGCTGGAAATTGCAAGGAAACCGAAAAGCCGGGCGAGAATGATTGCGGCGGCACTGATCATTGTGGCGCTTGTGGCGGCAGGCGTCTATTGGGCCGCCCCGTGGACCTCGAACCAGTTGCGCGCCTCGGAAACGCGCATGGCCTTTCCGTTACCCGACCTGCCCTCGGTCGCGGTGCTGCCGATTTCCAACTATTCCGAAGACCGTGCGAACGAGATGCTGGTGGACGGCATATCCGAAGACCTGATCACCGATCTGTCCCGGATATCAGGCCTGTTCGTGATCGCGGGAAATACCTCGTTCGCCTATCGGGACCGGGATATCGACATTGCGCGTTTTGCCGAGGAACTGGGTGTCAGATATGTGGTCGATGGCAGTTTGCGGCGCACCGGCGAGACTTTTCGGGTCAATATCCGCCTGACCGACACGTCAAACGGGCGGCTGCTGTGGGCCGAGCGTTTCGACGGCGAGGGGGAGGATATTTTCGCCGTGCAAAAGCGTGTCGTGCTGGCGATTGCTGAGGCGCTGGACGTGTCGCTGGATGCGCAGGAGCAGGCGACGATCCAAAAGGTCGAGACGGAAACCGTTGCGGCACGGGAGGCGTTTCAGCGGGGCTGGGAGCTGTATTCACGCTTTAACGAACGCGACAATCTGGCCGCGATACCGCATTTCGAACAGGCGGTCGCGCTGGACCCGGATTATGCGCGCGCCTGGGCGGCCTTGGCGCTGGCGCATCTGCGCCCGCATATCTTTCACCACTGGAACGCATTCACCAGTGACCGGGATCAGCTTCATATCGGGTTGTTCTACAAGTACCTGCAGGAAACCTCGAAACGCGAGACTTCGTTGATCCATGTCATCCGTGCCATGGTCAGCCTGAACTTGCGCGACTGGGGCAACGCCGATGGCACCGGGCGGGGCGTGGACGAAGCGCGGCAGGAGGCGGCAAAGGCCATCGCGCTGCAACCCAGCGACCCCGAGGCGCATCTGGCCATGGGCTGGGCGATGATTGCGGCGGGCAAGCCCGAAGAAGGGTTGGCCTTTGTGCAGGCGGCGATGCGCCTCGATCCCGAACATCCCAGCCATTATGTGCTGCTTGAGGCGGCGGCGCTTTATGCGATGGGTGATCTTGATCAGGCCAGCGAGGTGCTGCGTGCCGAGTTGGAGCGCAACCCGCAAGCCAAGGAGCTGATGCCGCTGGCGGCCTCGCTCCTGGCGCTGAACGGCGACCGGCGCGCGGGCCGTGCGATGATCGACCGTTGGCAGACGGGGGAAAATGCGGGCGCTCTCGAAGAAGCCGTGAATGAGTATTTCTTTGTTGTGCGCTGGGACGGGAATGACCGCCATCTGAATCAGCGTCTGACCGATGGGTTGCGACTGGCGGCCTTGCCCGTGGGCACAACGGTTGCAAGCCTCAAGGCGGATCTGGCGCGCGGGGACGCGCGCGAGCAGCGGTCGGCGGCCCGGGCGCTGGCGCTTTTCGGCGCGGATGCCGCGCCTGCCGTTCCCGAACTGATCAAGCTGCTGGAAGGCCCTTCGGTTTTTGTGCGCAAGGAAGCGGCGGCAACGCTGGGTCAGATCGGCGCGGCGGCGGCCCCCGCGCTGCCCGCATTGGCGGCGCATGTCGATACGTCTTTGTCCGGCCGGGTCGCGGCCCGGGCGATCGAACAGATCGAGGGCGATCTGGCGGAATGAGGGCTGGTTCCGGCAGGTCGCCGGCCTTGACCCGATCGCGGATTGCTGGTTCTGCCTGGGGGGCCGATGCGCAAGAGGAGGGTATATGCTGCGTCTTGTCCTGATTTTTCCCTTGCTGGGGCTTTGGCAGTGCCAGCGTGACGAATCCGTTGCCGCCTATGGTGCGGCGGACCGGACATGGGGGTTGCAGGAAATCGACGGCGAGGTTTTTGCCGCCACGGCGACGCTGACCTTTCCCGAACCGGGAAAGGTTGCCGGTCAG
>NZ_JBXWSF010000108.1:0-10151 GCF_059613285.1 Ruegeria sp. BHSB058
CTCGCACCTGCTGGCCAAGGGGCAGCGGTTAACTTTGGGGGCTGTACTCAAGGGTGGTTATGGTTACCTGCATTTGGGCGGCGGCATCGCAACTGAACCGTTCCTGGGATCACGCGCCACACATCTGACTGCCAAAATCGGCAGGGCTGTTGAAACCGGGGACACATTGCCCGGTGGGCCTGACGCGGGTATCACGGGTATGAAACTGGTGCCCGCCGAGCGGTTTTCGGGCGGTGCGCTGCGCATCGTGCCCAGCTTTCAGACCGCGCTTTTCGATCCGGAGACTTTGGCCCGGTTCGAGCAGACCGAATTCCGGCGCGGCCCGCGCGCCAACAGGATGGGTATGCAACTGGACAGTGACGGCGAGGGGTTCGCGGCGCAGGGGCAGCTCAACATTCTGTCCGAAGTCATCACCCCGGGTGATATCCAGATGACCGGATCGGGAAACCCTTTCATCCTGCTCCCTGAATGCCAGACCACCGGCGGTTATCCCCGCATCGCCACGGTCGTGCCCTGCGACCTGCCTCGCGCGGCTCAGACACCGGCAGGTGGCAAGATCAGGTTCCAGTTCGTGACACTGGACGAGGCGACGGCCCTTCAAACCGCTTTTGTCAAGGATCTGGCGGGGCTGTCCCGACGGGTCGAACCACTGGTCCGCGACCCGCATGACATTGCCGACCTTCTGTCCTACCAATTGATCAGCGGAGTTGTTTCCGCGACCGACTGAGGAGACTGCCGATGAACCGCGTCGATCTGAACGCCGATATGGGAGAAAGCTTTGGCCCTTGGAAAATGGGCGATGACGACAGCCTTTTGAAAATCATCACCTCGGCCAATATCGCCTGCGGGTTTCACGCGGGCGACCCGGACGTGATGGCAATGACCATGCGGCTTGCTGCGGACAACGATGTGGGGATCGGCGCCCATCCCGGCTTTCCCGATCTGCAGGGGTTCGGGAGGCGCAACATGAAGGTGCCGCACAGCTCCCTGCGCAATCTGGTCCGCTATCAGTTGGGCGCGGCACAAGGTATGGCAAGAGCCGTTGGCACCAGCGTCAGACACCTGAAACTGCACGGGGCGCTGGCCAATATGTGTTCAGCCGATCAGGACATGGCGCGCGCCTGTTATGAGGGCGCACTGGATGTGAACCCGGACATCATCATCATGGTTTTGGCGGCAACCCAGCAGGAAGCAGCCGTGCGCGAACTGGGCTGCAATTGGGTAGGCGAAATCTTTGCCGACCGGGCCTATAACGACGACGGCACACTGGTGGATCGTTCCCTTCCCGGAGCCGTCATTCACGACCCCGAGATCGCCGGGCCACGCATTCTGAACATGGTGCGCGAAGGGGCGATCATCACCGAAAACGGCAAGCGGCTGGAAGCCTCGATCGACACGATCTGCCTGCATGGCGACGGGCCGACAGCGGTTCAGATCGCCAAATCTGTACGTTCCAGTCTGATTGACGGTGGCATCAAGGTAAGCAAGTTCGAGCGTTAGATAGTCGGGCGGTTGGCCAAAACGCAAAACCCTTTGGCGTCTGTTCACAAGCGCGGGCCCAGGTCGCGCTCCATCTATCCGGTGCAGCCGAACAGGCCGCCTGACCCCGGAGGAACTCAATGAACGTCAAAGTCACGCTCGACCAGCCAACCGCGAAATTCCAACCCGGCAAGACCGTGTTGATCTGCCAAGCGCGCCACCTGCGCAGAAAACTGGCCTTGGTGAAATTGTCGCCATCGGATGCCGAACGTCTGGCCGAAGGTGATACCATTACCCTCATGATCGATCCCACGGACAACGAGACCTTGGCAACTGAAATGCGCGACCTGACGTCGTGCTGGCGCATCGTGATGATCGAAACCCGTCCTGAAGGGCCATTCGCTTATTGCATGCCGCAAGGCCCGTCATTCGGGCGGCCAATGTTATTGATCTGACAATCGGGCGTTAAGAAACGCGGCCCGTTTTCGCTGCGCAATCCAATAAAAAGCGGCTGCGGTTGAGAGCGCAGCCGTCCAGTACTCGTGAGCGAGCGCCAGACCTTAGGATGGTCCGATCATGAAACAGGTGACATTGCGGGCTTTGAGGCGACGGCAGGCCAGATCAGCCTGTTCGCGTGTCATGCCCTGGAAAGTGGCATCATACCCGCGCGACCCTTGATTGACTTTGCGCAGGGTACCGTCGAGCGTGGTCATTTCCGCCAACGCCGTTCTCAGCAGGATTTTCTCTGCCTCGTACCGGCTGGGATAGCGCCCGACATTGATACCCCACAGATGGCCACCGGAAGTGGACAGGCGGGTGACAATTTCTTGTTCGGGCTCCGGCTCGGGGGCCGGTGACGCGGATGCCAGAACCAGTTCTTTTGGGCGTCCCACGGGCCGGGTATCGGTAACCTCGGCAACGGCTTGTGCAGCCGTCGATCCGACTTCGGCAATCGCAGCCTCGATACTTTCCTGGATCAAAGTGCCGTTCTCGGCCGCATTTTCAGCGATGGCGCTGGCAAGCAGCACTGGCTGGGCACCGGAACGCGAAAGTGGGCGAAGGCTCTTTTCGGGGGCGCCAACCAGCCGGATCGTCTTGGTCACGCCATCGCTGATACCGGTGTTCCCGGCATAGACCGGACGTGCGGGTTTGCGGATCGGCGCGCGCGAAGGCGCCTTGCGGAATCCCAGATCCAGAAGCTCTGCCACCTTGGCATTGCGCGAGGCGCTGGAATTGCCGCCAAAAACCGTGGCGATGATGCGCTCATCCCCGCGTTTGGCCGAAGCCACAAGATTGAAACCTGCCGCGCGGGTGTATCCGGTCTTGATCCCGTCCGCGCCCTTGTAGGCTGCCAGCAGTTTCCGGTTGGTGTTGGGGACGGTCTTGATCCCCGCATTCGTGGATTGGCGCGAGAACAGGTTGTAATACTGTGGATAGTCATACAGCAGGTGCCGCCCCAGGGTTGTCATGTCGCGGGCACTGGACAGGTGCCCTGCCTCGGTCAAACCATGTGCGTTCTTGAAGGTCGTACGCGTCATTCCCATCGACTTGGCGGTGCGCGTCATGCGGCGGGCAAAAGCGGACTCGGACCCGCTGAGCGTGACACCGATCGCCGTCGCGGCGTCATTGGCCGATTTCACCGCAGCCGCGCGGATAAGATAACGAAACGCAATCTTCTGTCCGGTCCGCAATCCAAGCTTCGACGGCGGTTCTGCCGCCGCCTCGGACGGAACAGTTACCATGGTATCCAGGGTGATCTCGCCGTTCCGCACCGCTTCGAACGCGATGTAGAGCGTCATCATTTTTGTCAGAGAGGCAGGATGCAGTCGGGCATCGGCGTTTTTGGAATGCAGGACTTCGCCCGTTCGGGCATCAATGACCATTGCCGCGTAAGGCGCCGCCACCGCGTGAAGCGGCAGCATCAATAGCAGCCACAAAAATGCTAGAAGATATAGCCCCATACGGGCCGGACTTGTCCGCCGAACCTGCACGATCTTTGCCTCTGTCTGCCTCGCGCCGCCGGATTTTCCGGTCAGCAAAATTCATTTTTATTGCCTCAAGCGTAACACAGGGTTTTGTTGATTGAAACCGAAAGCGCCATATTTGCATGATCAATTCCTTGAAACCACCAACCTGCATATAGTGGCGGGACTTACAAAAGCGCCCCATATCTGGTGTATCTTCGACCTATCGACGATAATCGCCCCTTAAAATTTGAAAGATGAGGCGCTTTTGCAACAAGCGCAACTAGTCCAGAGAACGCACCAGATCCGCCAAATCGCCCAGATCAGAAATCTCGCGAAACCGGTTGTGATCGTCGGGTGCGTCGGCTTGTTCCACCTCCCACACCAACCCGTGCGGTACAAATACCCCCCATCCCCCGGCTTCGATCGCAGGCAGAACATCCGACCGCATGGAGTTGCCCACCATCATCGATTGCGCCGCGCCATCGCCATGACGGGCAAAAATACCGTGATAGATGTCAGGCGTTTTTTCCGAAACGATCTCGACAAAGTTGAACAACTCCCCCAATCCCGACTGCGCCAGCTTGCGTTCCTGATCAATCAGGTCGCCCTTGGTGATCAGCACGACCTTGTGCGTTTCCGCAACGGCCTCGACTGCCTCGCGCGCATGAGGCAACAACTCGATGGGGTGCGCCAGCATCTCCTGCCCCGCTTCGATCAACTGGCGGATCACCGAGGCAGGTACACGGTCTTGCGTCACCTCGATGGCGGTTTCGATCATCGACAGGGTAAAGCCTTTGATTCCGTAGCCATAGTGCCTGATGTTGCGTCGTTCCGCGGCCAACAGCCGTTCCATCAGGTGATCTTTCTCGGCGTGATCAGCCAGCAGTTCAGCGAAATGCGACTGGGTCAGCTGAAAGAACCGTTCGTTGTGCCACAATGTGTCGTCGGCATCGAACCCGACAGTCGTGAGCATTTGTCCCATGCCAATTTGCCTGCTTTCTCTTTTCCAAAGCTGCGCTAAGGTTATATAAGCTCCCAATTGAATCGAAGGCTGAATCGGAATTTCGAAAGTAATGGTGATCGAACCCCTGTTGATGTCGGACAAATCGGACGAGGATGGAAGCACCTCGATCCTTGTGCAGACGCGCCCAAAAACCAAGCGTCCGCCGCTCTACAAGGTTCTGCTGCTGAATGACGATTACACGCCGATGGAATTCGTGGTGCATGTGCTGGAACGCTTCTTTGGTATGAGCCATGCGCAGGCGTTCGAGATCATGCTTACCGTCCACAAGAAAGGCGTGGCCGTTGTCGGGGTGTTCAGCCACGAGATTGCGGAAACCAAGGTCGGGCAAGTGATGGATTTCGCCCGACGCCACCAGCACCCGCTTCAATGCACGATGGAAAAAGAGGATTGAACCGGTTGACTGGCCGTGACTGCGCCTGCCTCTGTCAATTGCGAAACCGCAATCCATCCCTCTGACACACGACTTGGAATCCTGAATGTCGCCTCGCGTTTCACTTGCCCTCGACGCCGGACTGACCCTGTCCGAAAACGTATCAGCCCTGTTGCCCACGCCTGAACATGATCTGTCAGACCTGCCCGGCCAGGCCGAAGTGGTGCAGCCGTTCAAGCCGTTCCACGATCATTTCGCGGCACTGGGGTTTCATGCAGTACCCGCTTCGGACACTCCGTGTACCGATGCGATCCTGTTTCTGCCGCGCGCCAAGGCGCAGGCCAGGGCGATGGTGCAACAGGCGTGCACAAGGGCCGCGGGAACCGTTGTCATCGACGGCGGCAAGACCGATGGCGTGGACGGCCTGTTCAAGGATATTCGCAAGAGGGTCGATGTTCGGGGGCCGATCTCCAAGGCGCATGGCAAGATTTTCTGGTTCAAATCCGATGCCGACGCATTTTCCGACTGGGCCGCGCCGGAACACCAGCAGGCCGACGGGTTTGTGACCGCGCCCGGCGTCTTTTCCGCCGATGGCATTGATCCCGCGTCCGAGTTGCTTTTGGCCGCCCTGCCCGCAAAACTGGGCCGCCATGTCGCGGACTTTGGGGCGGGTTGGGGGTACCTGTCGGCGCAGATTCTTAAGGACGAACGTATCGAAAAGCTAGATCTGGTCGAGGCCGATCACCTCGCGCTGAGCTGCGCACGGGACAACGTGCCGGATGCCCGTGCCCGATTTCATTGGGCCGACGCCGTCACATGGAAATCCGCCGAGCCGCTGGATGCGGTCGTCATGAACCCGCCGTTTCACACCTCCCGGGCCGCCGACCCGTCGCTGGGCAAGGGATTCATTCAGTCCGCCGCCCGCAACCTGGGCAAGTCGGGGCACCTGTGGATGGTCGCCAACCGCCACCTGCCGTATGAGGCCACGCTTGGCGATTCCTTCGCATCCGTGGAAGAAGCGTCGGGAGACAACCGTTTCAAAGTGCTTCACGCCTCTCGCCCTCGCCGGTGATCCCGGTTAACGTGCGCCGCAACTCAGGAGGAACCGGATGTCCTTTTCCATCGCAGGCAAAACCGCAATCGTCACCGGGGGCGCAAATGGCATCGGCCTTGCCATAGGCAGACACTTTGCCGAGGCCGGGGCAAATGTCATGTTCGCGGACATGGACGAGGCCGGATTGGCCAACGAATTGGGAGAGCAGGGCGAAGACAGCAATATCAGGTATTTCGCCGGAGATCTGCGCGAGAAACTGACCATCGCCAATCTGCTGTCGGCGACCATCGACGCCTTTGATCAGGTGGACATCCTGGTCAACGGCGCGCGGCAGGTTCTGCCGACCGATCCCCTGGACCCCGAGGATGACACGGTGCGCGAGTTGCTGAATCAGAATCTCATGCCGGCGATGCGGCTCACCCAGATGGTCGCAAACCGGATGATCAAGCAGACAGAAAAGGACAATGAAAGCCCGGCCGGATCGATCATCAACCTGTCTTCGGTCGCTGCACGCAGGACACATCCCAACCTTCTGGCTTACTCGGTTTCTACCGCGGCCCTCGATCAGCTGACCCGCTCGCTGGCGGTCTCTCTCGCCCCCAAGCGCATCCGCGTGAACGCCATCGCAATCGGCTCGGTGATGAGTGCGTCGCTGCGAACTACCTTGAAGGACAACCGCGAATTCCGTCTGGATATCGAACGGCATACCCCTCTGGCCCGCATCGCGGCGCCGACCGAGTTAACCGAAGCCGCGCAATTTCTGGCCTCGGAAGCCTCCGGCTTCATGACCGGCCAGATCCTGACCGTCGATGGCGGGCGCACCCTTCTCGATTCCGTTGCGGCCCCGGCTCATTGATACCGATGTTCGATACAGAAAAATCCACCGCCTCCGCCTGGTTCCGTCAACTGCGCGACGAAATCGTCGCCGCCTTTGAACAACTGGAAGACAATCATGACTCCGGCCCGTTTTCGGACGCTGTCCCGGGTCGCTTCGAAGTCACGGAAACCAAACGCCACTCAGACGACGGAACGGATGCCGGTGGCGGGCTGATGTCGGTCATGCGCGGTGGGCGCGTGTTTGAGAAAGTGGGTGTCAACGTTTCGACGGTGTATGGCACCTTGGGCGAACGCGCGCAAAGCGCCATGGCCGCACGCAAGGGCATTCCGGGGATGAAGGACGATCCGCGCTTCTGGGCCTCGGGTGTCAGCCTTGTCGCGCATATGCAGAACCCGCAGGTTCCGGCGGTGCATATGAACACCCGCATGTTCTGGACACCGCATGCCTGGTGGTTCGGCGGCGGGTCCGACCTGAACCCCTGCATCGAGTATGACGAAGATACCGCACATTTCCACGGCACCCAGAAATCCTTCCTCGACCCGCATGGCGTGGGCCACTATCCACGCCTCAAGGACTGGGCGGACGAGTACTTCTATATCCCGCACCGCAAGCGCGCGCGGGGTGTCGGCGGTATCTTCATGGATGATTATTGCACCGACGACTGGCAGGCCGATTTCGCCCTGACACAGGATATCGGCCGGGCTTTTCTACCTGCCTTCGTGCCTCTGGTGGAGAAGCGCAGGGTGCAGGGTTTCACCGACGCAGACAAGAACATCCAACTGATTCACCGCGGGCTTTATGCGGAATACAACCTGGTTTACGACCGCGGCACCAAGTTCGGGCTGGAAACCGGCCATGATCCCGATGCTGTACTGATGAGCTTGCCACCGCTGGCAAAATGGGTCTGAGCGTTACCGCAGCCACAAATCGTCGGTAAGGTTGTCGTAGCAATATCCCTGCGCCATCGATGCGGACAGGTTGTCGCCCACGCGCTTGACGGTCAGGGAATAGCCCGGCGTTGTATCCGCGCCCTCCGGGGCCTGCAGCGAGAACTGAACGCCTTTCTTGCCCGGCTGCGACACCGACGGCCCGACCGCATTCCACAAATAGATGCGCTCGTTACCCTTCAGCCTGAGTACCCGGATGCCGTAATCACCCGCACCGCACCAGTAATCCCTTGGGGCCGAGCCGAAGTAATTGACGACTTCGAACACGCCATTGCCGATCGGCGTGACCTCGGATCGGTTCCAGGCGCGGAATGCCAACGCCATTCCCGGGGCTACAATCAGGGCGGTCAGAACGCCCACCTTAACCAACTGTTTCATCCGTATCTCCAGTTTCAATACTCGTGATCCATGAAAAGCATAGCGCATTGTTTCGCGTCGCCCACACTGAAACACGCAAGTGTCAAATCTCGACACAGCGACTTCAATCTGCACCTTTCAGGATACGCCCGCCCACATCTTCCGGGGCAATCGCCACAGTTTTGATGATTGCATGGCATTCGCTCCCAACTCCTAGCCCAAGGGCCACCACGGATCGCCGTGTGACACGGGCAAGCACTGTCCCGGCATCGGTCGCGACCGAAACGATTGCCCCCGGCCCTTCACCCGCGCGGATACCCGTGACCGTGCCGGGCAGAACATTGAGCGCCGACAATCCCTCTGGCTTGTGGTTGGCCAGGATCACCTCTTGCGCCGCAATCCGAACCCGCAGGCTTTCGCCAATCCGGTGTGGGATGCGCGGCAGAAACAGGCGGTTCTCACCAGCCTGCAGCTCGGTCAACCCGTCATCGTGATGTGTCACGACATTGGCTTGCAGGATTGCCCCGACGGCGCGAATACCCGCAGGCGCGACCGCCGGGTCGGACAGGACCTCGGATGCGGGGCCATGCCGGGCGACACGCCCGTCTTGCAACGCGACCACCGAAGTCGCCAGGCGCGCCACTTCGGCGGCAGAATGGGTGACATACAGAATCGGGATTGAAACCTCGTCCCTGAGCCGTTCGAAATAGGGCAGGATTTCCGCCTTGCGCGCGTCGTCCAGCGCCGCCAACGGCTCGTCCGCCAGGATCAACCGGGGACCGGCCAACAGGGCACGCCCGATGGCAACGCGCTGCTTCTCGCCCCCGGACAGGTCCGTTGGCCTGCGATCCAGAAGGTGGCCGATACCAAGCATCCCGACCACCTTGTCTTCGCTTTCAAATCGGGTTCCGCGCGGGGCAAACCAGCGACCATAGGCCAGGTTCTGGCGCACGGTGAGATGCGGAAAAAGGCGGCCTTCCTGAAATATATAGCCAAGCCTGCGCCGGTGCGGCGA
Source organism: Ruegeria sp. BHSB058 (assembly GCF_059613285.1). NCBI lineage: Bacteria > Pseudomonadati > Pseudomonadota > Alphaproteobacteria > Rhodobacterales > Roseobacteraceae > Ruegeria > Ruegeria sp. BHSB058. The sequence goes on from NZ_JBXWSF010000108.1 coordinate 9,052, forward strand.
CAGCCACCGCTTCTGTTGCGTGTCAAACAGAACCCAGTTACCCACCGCAACTCGACCCATCTCTGGCCTCAACAACCCGGCCACCGCGTTGACAACCGTGGTCTTGCCCGACCCCGACCGCCCGAACAAAACCGTGACGCCGGGCGGCGCATCAAAGGAAACGTCCAGTTCCATCTCGGGCAATTGGTGCCGGATATGCACCGACAACGTCATGTTCCGGCCACCCGCGCCGCCGCACGCCTGCCGACATATTCCGACAACAGCAAGGCGCCCATCGCGATCCCGATGGAAACCAGCACAAGCCGTGTTGCCGCAGGCTCGCCACCTGGCACCTGCAGAAAGGCGTAAACAGCCGATGGCAACGTCTGGGTCTGGCCGGGGATGTTCGACACAAAGGTGATGGTTGCGCCAAATTCCCCCATCGCCTTGGCAAAGGCCAGTATCGCCCCCGCAATGATACCCGGAAAGATCATCGGCAGCGTCACCGTGGCGAACACCATAAACCGGTTGGCGCCCAGCGTTGCCCCAGCCTGTTCCAGCTTGGGGTCGACCGCCTCGATCGACAGACGGATGGCGCGCACCATCAGCGGAAAGGCCATGATCCCCGCCGCCAGCGCCGCCCCGGTCCAACGAAAGGCAAAGACGATACCGATCTGTTGCAAGGCGCTGCCCAGCGGCCCTTGGGTGCCGAACGTCAACAACAGCAGATACCCCGTGACCACCGGCGGCAGGATCAGCGGCAGGTGAACCAGACCGTTGACGATGTGCCGCCCGGGAAACCGCCACCGGGCAAGAGCATAGGCCACGAATATTCCCAACGGCAAAGCCACCGCCGTCGCCCAAAGCGACACTTTGAGCGACAGTATCAGCGCAGTCCATTCCTGTGGACCCAGCCAACCCATATTCCTAACCCTCCAGCAGGGCGAACCCCTGCGCGACAAAGATGCGGCGAGCTTCGTCCCGCCGCAGATAAGCAAGGAACCTTCGGGCAGCGTCCGAGCCTTTTGCAGTCACCGCAGCCGGATAGACGATTTGTGGATGTGAAGCGGCAGGAAAGTGGCCCAGAACCTGAACCCGTTCGTCCGCTGCGGCGTCAGTCG
>NZ_JBXWSF010000109.1:0-10169 GCF_059613285.1 Ruegeria sp. BHSB058
ATGAACACCCGTCTCGCCCTCGCCTCTCCCATTCGGGCGATAACATAGGGACCGATGGTTGCCGGGATCAGCCCCAAACGCGTCTCGGTCAGGCCCATTTTCAGAATATCAACACCAATCGCGATATCACAAACCGCAGCCATTCCCACGCCGCCACCAAAGGCGTTTCCCTGCAAGGCTCCGATCACCGGCTTGGGCAATGTATTTATCGCCTGCAGCATCTCGGCCAGCTTCCGCGCCTCGACAAAGCGGGACTTTGGATCAGCCGCCATCTGGTCCTGCATCCAGCCCAGATCGCCACCGGCGCAGAATGTCTTGCCGGCCCCGGTCAGGATCACGACCCGAACAGCCTCGTCCGCCGCCAATTGCCTTGCGGCAGCCGTCAACTCGGCCAGCATCTTCGCAGACATCGCGTTATGCTTTTCTGCCCGATCCAGTGTCAGCGTCGCAACACCACGCGCATCTGTTTCCAGCGAGATCGTTTCAAACATGCTGTTTCCTCACCCTGCTCTCATCGCGCGAGCTATGCCTGCAGCCCGCTCCAATACCGAGGCATCCAGACCCGTTTCGTATCCCAGCCGTTTAAGGTGCGCGTCAACCGCTTCGGTCGCCACGTTCCCGGCGGCGCCGGGCGCATAGGGACAGCCGCCCAACCCTCCGACGGCGGCATCAAAAACCCTTACGCCTAAAGACAAGGACGCATCAATATTGTCGATCGCCCGACCTGCGGTGTCATGATAGTGTCCGGCAAGGCGCGTAACCGGTACCCTTTCCCGCACGGCCAGCAGCATCCTGGCGATTTTGTCCGGAGTGGCCCGGCCAATCGTATCGCCCAGTGAAATCTCGTAGCAGCCTCGCGAAAACAGTATATCAGCCACTTCGGCGACCTTCTCCGGCGCCGTCGGCCCGTCATAAGGGCAATCGGTCACACAAGACACATAACCGCGCACCGGCATGTCAATGTGGCGTGCAGCATCCAGAATGGGTACGAACCGCTCGATGCTTTCCTCGATCGTAGCGTTGATATTGGCCCTGGAGAACCCTTCCGACGCCGACGCGAACACGGCGACTTCGTCGGCTCCCGCCGCCAGAGCATCTTCATAGCCCCGCATATTTGGTGTCAGCGCGGCATACCGAATGCCGTTCCGCCTTGTGATGCCCGCGAGAACCTCGGCCGAACCCGCCATCTGCGGCACCCATTTGGGCGACACGAAGCTTGCAACTTCAATGCGGTTGAACCCGGCCTGGCTCAGGCAATCAACCAGCGCTACCTTATCTGTTACCGGAATTTCACGCTTCTCGTTCTGAAGCCCATCCCTCGGACCGACTTCGAATATTTCCACACGCTCCGCCATGGGCGAGCCTCCTGCTTCTTTCTGGTCACAAATTCCCAGTCCAACTGCCAAACAGGCGCGGGAACTCAGTCGGCATCGTCCTTGAGCCGGACAAGCGCCGCACCAGCTTCCACCTGATCGCCTGCGCTGGCAAGCACTTCAGCGACCACTCCATCCCGGGCGGCCAAAAGCGAATGCTCCATCTTCATCGCCTCCAGAATGGCCAGACGATCCCCTTCATTCACAGCTTGACCGGCCTTGGCAAACACGGCCTTTACCAGCCCCGGCATGGGAGCTTCTATAACATTGGTATCGCCGCTGACAGACGCATCCCGATCCAGCGGATCAATTATTTCGAAAGCCAAACCGTAGCAGTCAAACACGGTGACAACTTTTCCCGCGGTCGAGGTGTCGGGCATCGCACGCCCTCCAATTTGCCAGCGCCCATTGCGACGCTCTGCCAGCACCTGATCTTCCCCGACCTGCCATAGCTGCCGAACCGGCCCCAGAACCTGTACATCCAACGCGCGCGGCTCGTTCTGCCAGGATATCTCGACTGCGCGGTGCAAAGGTGCCCAAATCGAAAAACCAGTATGCGCCTCAGTTTCAACCAACCCCAATGCAGTCATCGCCGCCGCCACCTTGTGCCGAGGTTCGGCAATAGGCTCTTGAACTAACGCCTCCAGATCGCGACCGATCAGGCCAGTATCGACATCACCCGCTGCAAACCCCGTATGCCGGGTCAGAGCTCCGAGAAACGCCAGATTGGTTACGGTCCCGCCCACCTGCGTGCCGCTCAACGCCCGGTCCAACTTTGCCAAAGCCACTTCTCGGGTCGGACCGTGAACGATAACCTTCGAAATCATCGGATCGTACCAGGGGCTGATCGTGTCACCCGCCCGCACGCCACTGTCGGCGCGGCATTCGTCGGGGAAACGCAAGTGGGTCAATGTTCCCGTTGCGGGAAGAAAGCCCTTTGGCACATCTTCGGCATAGAGCCTTGCCTCGAAAGCATGGCCGGTAATGATCAGTTCGTCCTGTCGTTTCGGCAGGTTCTCTCCGGCGGCCACGCGCAATTGCCATTCCACCAGATCGACGCCGGTAATGGCTTCGGTCACCGGGTGCTCTACCTGCAGACGGGTGTTCATCTCCATGAACCAGAACCGGTCAGGCCGCAGACCGTCCGAGGCATCGACGATGAACTCGACGGTTCCGGCCCCCTTGTATCCTATCGCCTCGGCGGCACGCACGCCTGCCTGCCCCATCGCTTCACGCATTTCGGAGGTCATTCCGGGTGCCGGGGCCTCTTCGATCACCTTCTGGTGTCGCCGCTGCAGCGAGCAGTCACGTTCGAACAGATGCACCGCATGGGTACCGTCGCCAAACACCTGCACTTCGATATGGCGGGGCTTGGCGACGAATTTCTCGACTAACACGGCGTCATTGCCAAAGGCGGTCTTGGCCTCACCCCGCGCGCTGTCGAGCGCCGCTGCGAAATCCTGCGGGCGCTCGACCAGGCGCATCCCCTTGCCGCCGCCGCCCGCGACCGCCTTGATCAGCACCGGATAGCCGATGGTATCGGCGGCGCCCGCCAGATGTTCGGGATCCTGGTTGTCGCCGTGATAGCCGGGTACCACGGGCACGCCCGCCTCGTGCATCAGCGCCTTGGCGGCATCCTTGAGGCCCATCGCACGGATCGCGCTGGCCGAGGGACCGATAAAGGTCAGCCCCGCCGCCTCGACCGCATCCACGAATCCGGGGTTCTCGGACAGGAACCCATAACCGGGATGGATCGCCTGCGCACCGGTTTCTAAAGCGGCAGCGATGATCACGTCGCCCTTGAGGTAACTGTCGGCGGGCGCCGGGCCGCCGATATGCACCGCCTCGTCCGCCATCGCCACATGTTTGGCGCCGGCATCGGCATCGGAATACACCGCAACGCAGGACACACCCATTTTCTGAGCGGTTTCCATCACCCGACAGGCAATCTCGCCCCGGTTGGCAATTAGGATTTTATTGAACATTACTGTGGCCTCTCGCTGAAATGCCCAAAGGCATTCAGTATTGGAATCGTGCCCTCTTTTAGAGGTCGACATGGGTCGTTGGACTGCGCCGTGTTACAGATCTGCCCGTAGTTTTCGCTGATGCTAACAAAAGTGCTTGCGGAGCAACCAATCGCGAACTGCGCGCGTTCAATACCGTTGTATCGCAAGCTGTAATCGGAGTAAGCCCCGGCTCCGCACACCCCTCTGGGAGAAGGCACTTTTAGGCTGACACGTATTATTTCAATTTTCTGTGCCTTTCCAAGTTCGCACGTTAGCACCGGGACTTCTTCTTTCGGACTATCCCAACCCTTTGCCATCGGAACATAGAAACCATCTCTTGTGGCAGGCATCTGATTGTTAGCGTCAAAATAAATTGTATATGCAGCGAAGTGCCGAGCCTTCTCATCGCAATTCCAACCCAGTGCCGGCCACCACTGAGCCGCGAGCACGCCGTGGTTCCAACAAATCACCAAGAAAGCAATGAAACTCGCCCTTGGCATCCTAGCCCTCACATCCTGAACACGCCGAAACGTGTCTCTTCAATCGGGGCGTTCAGCGCGGCGCTCAGCGACAAGGCCAACACATCGCGGCTTTTGCGCGGGTCGATGATGCCGTCATCCCACAGACGGGCCGAAGCATAGAGCGGGTGCGATTGTTCTTCGAACATCTCCAGCGTCGGGCGCTTGAACTCGGCCTCTTCCTCGGCCGACCAGGTGCCCCCCGAACGTTCAATGCCATCCCGCTTGACGGTCGCCAGAACGCCCGCCGCCTGTTCGCCACCCATCACCGATATTCGGGAACTGGGCCATGTCCACAGGAACCGCGGCTGATAGGCCCGGCCCGCCATGCCATAGTTGCCCGCCCCGAAGGAACCGCCGACAAGCATGGTGATCTTGGGCACGTTCGTCGTCGCCACAGCCGTCACCATTTTGGCTCCGTGACGGGCAATGCCCTCGTTTTCGTATTTGCGACCCACCATGAAGCCGGTAATGTTCTGCAGGAAGACCAGCGGGATCTTGCGCTGGCTGCAGAGTTCCACGAAATGCGCGGCCTTTTGCGCCGCCTCGCTGAAGATCACGCCGTTGTTGGCGATAATTCCGATTGGGCAGCCCTTGAGATGGGCAAATCCACACACGATGGTCTCGCCAAAGCGCGGCTTGAACTCGTCGAAACGTGAGCCGTCGACCAACCGCGCAATTACCTCGCGGATGTCATATGGCGTCTTCAGGTCCGCGGGAACCACGCCAAGGATTTCCTCGGGGTCAAAGGCAGGCTCTTCGGGGCTGGCCCAATCCACCGTCAGCGGCTTGCGACGGTTCAGTGATTGCACCGCGCGTCGCGCCAAAGCCAGAGCATGTGCGTCATCCTCTGCCAGGTAATCGGCCACGCCCGAAAGGCGCGTATGCACGTCTCCGCCACCGAGGTCTTCGGCGCTCACCACCTCACCCGTCGCCGCTTTCACCAGCGGTGGCCCCGCAAGAAAGATGGTGCCCTGTTCCTTGACGATGATCGTCACGTCCGACATCGCTGGCACATAAGCGCCGCCAGCCGTACATGACCCCATCACCACGGCGATCTGAGGGATACCCTTCGCGCTCATCCGGGCCTGATTGTAGAAGATACGGCCAAAGTGGTCGCGGTCCGGGAACACCTCATCCTGATTGGGCAGGTTCGCGCCGCCACTGTCGACCAGATAGATGCAGGGCAGATGGTTTTCCTCGGCAATCTCCTGCGCCCGCAGGTGTTTCTTGACCGTCATCGGATAGTAGGTGCCGCCCTTCACGGTGGCGTCGTTGCAGACTACCATGACCTCTTGCCCGTGCACGCGGCCAATACCTGCAACAACACCAGCACTCGGGGCCGCGCCATCATACATCCCATGCGCCGCCGTAGCTCCGATTTCCAGGAACGGAGACCCCGGATCAAGCAGGTTCGCCACCCGCCTGCGCGGCAACATCTTGCCGCGGCTTTCATGGCGGGCACGGGATTTCTCGCCGCCGCCCATGCGCGCGGCCTCCGCCGCCTCGCTGATCTGCGCAAGAGCCGCCAGATGCGCCTCGCGGTTTCGCTTGAAGCCGTCCGAGGAGGGCATCGCCTTGGATGTGAGTTTCATTTTGCGCCTCCATCAGCCTTGATTTCAAACTTGAACTTTTGTCGTTGAACCTTGTGCCCGGTCTTGAAGCCTCTGGGAACTTCTACTGCCTCACACCCATCACCTGCACAATTTTCTCTTCGAATTCGACAAACTGCGTCCATAAAAAGAGCGGAAGCAAAAAGTCTTTCTTTGTCGCCGTGCGGGTCCAAAACTTCAGTGCAAAAAGCAATTGATAGTCCCTGAGATCTTCTTTCAAACCAATCCACCCAGTTAATTCCTGACAAAACCTCATTTACAGGCAAATACTGTTCATCATCGTTCTTTAGCTCCAACCGAACTCCGTCACCAAAAGAGGTCGGCTTACCATGCTTGTACGCGTTAATGGCGCCTCGCTCAGAAAGCAGCTCCGCTTCTTCTTGAACCAAGCAAACCAAATCCAATGTTTCGGTTTCCTTGAGATGGGAATGATTGCCGAAAGCTCTGTACGAAACCCATTCGTCAAAGGACAAACAACGATCCCCGACCTTAGCCTCATATCCAACTGGCACTCGTCCGTTCGAAATTTCGCGAACCGGTTTTAGCAGAGTGTCACCACGCATTACTGAAGCTACCCTTGCAAAAGGGTTTTTCATTGGTTGAGCAAACAGCAGAAGCAAGAGAGTTTCCGATGAAAAATATCGCAGAGCTCGCAAAGTGTAGGATGCGTAACTCTCGTAGTTTTCTCTAGATCTTTGTAAACGTTCTAGCAGGGGGTGATCTTCCAGGACTTGGCCACTCTCCTGATCAACCAATCGCAGTGCTGATGGTTTAGCAGCATGTACACAGTCCGCCATTGTCCAAAAATAAAATGGATCAAAGGTGCGATAAAAATTTACGTCAACTGAGTCGATCATAGCAAGGAGCGTTTCACCTGAGGGTTTATGGTTGGACCTCATATGCTTCCCTCCCCCGCCGCCCGCGCCTTCAATTCCTTCCGAATGACCTTCCCCGTCACCGTCATCGGCAACTCGTCCAAAAACGCCACCTCGCGCGGATAGGAATACTGCGCCAGACGGTCCTTCACCCAATCCTGCAACTCCTGGCATGAGGCCTCGATCCCAGGCTTCAATACCACGTAGGCCTTTACGATCTCAGTCCGCAGGTGGTCGGGTTTGCCGACCACCCCCACCGTCGCCACTGCCGGGTGGGTCAGCAGGCAATCCTCGATCTCGGCTGGGCCGATGCGATATCCGGCTGAGGTGATCACATCATCATCGCGACCCACGAAGCGCAGATAGTCGCCCTCCCACACGCCACGATCACCGGTGATCAGCCAATCCCCGCGGAACTTCTCAGCGGTCGCGTCGGGCCGGTTCCAGTATTCCAGCAGCATCGAGGCCGAGCCGCGCCGGATGGCCACGTCGCCCTCTTCGCCGGTCGGGTTGCCGTCCTCATCGACAACTGCAATCTCATGCCCCGGCACCGGTTTACCGATACAGCCCGGGCGCACAGGGAAATCTTCGGCGCAGGATGATACGACCATGTTGCATTCAGTCTGGCCGTAAAATTCGTTGATCGTCAGACCAAATGCCTTCTGCCCCCATGCCAGCATTTCGGCCCCCAGCGGTTCACCCCCGGACGCGACCGAGCGCAGACCGAGGATTGCCTGATCCGCCGCCTTGAGCATTCGCAGCGCCGTTGGAGGGAAAAAGACGTTCCGCACTCCGCCGCGCGCGATGATGTCAGCGCAGGCATCGGGGGTGAATTTCTCAAGCCGCGCGGCAACGACGGGAATGCCCAGCGCAAGACCCGGCATCAGCACATCGAAGAGCCCCCCGATCCACGCCCAATCGGCGGGGGTCCACAGGCAGTCGCCGTAGCGCAGATGATTGTGGCTGATCGAGACACCTGGCAAATGCCCGGTCAGAACCCGATGGCCATGCAGCGCGCCCTTGGGGCTGCCGGTGGTGCCCGAGGTATAGATCAGCACCGCCGGATCCTCGGGGCCGGTATCGGCAAAGGGCACTGGCCCGCCATCCTCGCCGGTTTCATCGACCATAAACGGGGTGGCCAGATCGCCGAGCAACGCTGCCCCTTCGGCGTCGGTCAGCACGATCCTCGCCCCGGCATCCCCCACGCGGGTGCACAGCGCATCCCTTTTGAACAGTTTGAACAGTGGTACCGAGATCGCGCCAATCTTCCAGATCGCGAGATGGGCCGCCGCACACCATGGGGACTGACTGAGCAGCACGCCGACCCGGTCACCCGGCGCAACCTCGTGCAGAAGGCGGCGGGACAGGCGTTCGACCATCTGGCGCAGGTCGGCAAAAGAGATTTCGACCCGTTCTGAGCCGGTCAGGTCGATGATCGCGGTCTGATCATCGGCGCCTTGCAGACATTGCCGCGCCATGTTGAGACGAGGTGGAATATCCCATCCACCTCCTAGATGCATACCCGGTATGCGCATCACGAAACGACCTCCGGCCGATGCTTGTTCATACCCTTGTTTGCAAGGGGCGTAGCCAACGCAAACACTTCACGGTTGCCTCGCAAACGCCTCCACCACAGATGAATTTGATTCAAATCAGAGAACTTCGCAGAACACATGCGGAAAACGGCATTAACGCGCGAAATCAAACGGTTTCTAAAGGAGTCACCATGAAACGCACAGCCGCCGTACTGGCATTGACCACGGCACTGACCGCCCTCGCCGCTCCCGTTTTCGCCCAATCGCGTGGCGACTGGACAGTGGGTGTCGGTTTCGGCTACCTGGACCCCAAATCCGACAACGGATCGCTTGCTGGCTTCAGTGCGTCGATCGATGATGACACGCGCCCGATCTTTACTGTCGAGTATTTCATCCGCGACAACCTGGGGATCGAGTTGCTGGCAGCCACCCCCTTCGAGCACGATGTTACCCTCGGTGGAAGCGTGGACGCGGGCAGCGTCAAGCACCTGCCGCCAACCCTGTCGCTGAACTACCACTTCCCGACCAACAGCGCCTGGAAGCCCTATGTCGGCGCAGGCCTGAACTATACCGTGTTCTTTGATGAACAATCGCCGTTGGGCGACCTCAAGGCCGACGATTCCTTTGGCGTTTCTCTGCAGGCTGGCCTTGACTATCAGATCAGCGACACCGGTGCTGTCCGCCTGAACGTGCGTTGGTTCGATATCGACACTGACGTAACCTTGGACGGCGCCGGTATCAGCACTGCCGAAGTCGATCCGTGGCTGATTGGACTCACCTACGTTCATCGTTTCTGATCCTTGCACCGCAATGCCCCGTCACCTCAACCGTGGCGGGGCGATCCGTTTTCAGAGCATAGTATTCATCAACTCGCGCCCGATCAGCATCCGGCGAATTTCGCTGGTACCTGCGCCGATCTCCATCAATTTGGCGTCGCGGAAAATACGGCTGACGGCTGCATCCGAAAGGAACCCGGCCCCACCCATCGCCTGTACGGCCTGATGCGCCTGAACCATTCCCTGTTCAGAAGCATAGAGACAGCAGGCCGCCGCATCCTGCCGGGTCACGTCACCGCGGTCGCAGGCCTTGGCCACCTCATAAACATAGGCACGCGACGAATTCATCGCCGTGTACATATCCGCAATCTTGCCCTGCATCAGCTGGAACGTGCCAATAGGTTTGCCGAACTGCTTGCGCTCGGCCAGATACGGCATGACCTCATCTAGGCAGGCCGCCATGATACCCAGCCCGATACCCGCCAGCACAACCCGTTCATAGTCGAGACCAGACATCAGGACGGCAACTCCCTTACCCTCCTCGCCCAGCACGTTTTCGAACGGCACTTCGGCGTCCTCAAAGATCAGTTCAGCGGTATTCGAGCCACGCATTCCAAGTTTGTCGAAATGGTTAGAGGTCGAGAACCCCTTCATCTCCTTCTCGATCAGAAAGGCAGTAATCCCTTTCGATCCCGCCTCGGGATCGGTCTTGGCATAGACGACCAAGGTATCCGCATCCGGACCGTTGGTGATCCAATACTTGTTGCCGTTCAGGCGATAATGATCGTTCCGCTTTTCGGCACGCAACTTCATCGACACCACGTCAGACCCTGCCGAAGGTTCGGACATCGCCAGAGCGCCCACATGTTCTCCCGAGACCAAGCGCGGCAGGTACTTGCGTTTCTGCTCCTCGGTACCGTTCAGCTTGATTTGGTTCACGCACAAATTCGAGTGAGCGCCGTACGACAGGGATACCGAGGCCGAGGCCCGCGCGATCTCTTCAACGGCGACTGTGTGAGCCAGATACGACATTCCCGAACCGCCGTACTCCTCGGGCACGGTGATGCCCAGCAGGCCAAGCTCACCCATCTCCTTCCAAAGATCGTTGGGAAATTCATTGGTCTTGTCGATATCTGCGGCCATCGGCTTGACCCGTTCCTGGGCCCAGCGATGCACCATATCACGCAGGGCGTTCACATCTTCGCCCAGATCGAATTGCATGGTCGCGGTGAACATCTGCGCTCTCCTCTCGCAATTATTGAACACTTGTTCAATAATGAGATAACAGCGAATCTCTTTTCGGTCAACGATTGTGTTTCCCCGCGACCCCACGTCGACCGGAAACTAAAAAAACGGCGCCCCGTCTCCAGAACGCCGCTTCAAAATGTGTCGGACGCTGCCTGTGTTTGTTCATTCAGGATTGAAACACCGCACCGACTTCGGCCCGAATGATGCGTGCGATCAAACGGCAAT
>NZ_JBXWSF010000110.1:0-10011 GCF_059613285.1 Ruegeria sp. BHSB058
GGATTTTCAAAGTCAGCGGCATATTCCTCGATCGGTGGACCGGCCGCTTCCTGCGCCGTTGCTCCGTCGGACTGTTGTTGCGGTTCGTCGTCCCGTTCAGTCAGCGGAACCACCGGAGTGCCCACGCCTGACGCGGTAGAGGCCGCATCATCGCCTCCGATCTGCGGTAACTCACGCACCTTGGGGAGATCGGGCGTTTCAGGTACCGGTTGTTGTTCCGGCTCTATTTGTTCTGCAGAAAAGTCGGGCTCAGCGTTTTCCGGCTGCAGGGCCGCCACTTCGGTGTCGGCCTCTGGCAACTCAGTCTCTGCTGTCGGAACAGACAATGGTGCGGGAATATCATTCTGTCGCGGCGGAATTTCCGCCACCTCAGGTGCTTTTGCAGGCGACGGCTGCGCAGGGCTTTCATCAACCTGAACCAACTCGACGTCATGCTGGGGGAATGTTGGCAGGGCAGCCGGCTGGACCGGTTCGACCGGCGCCACCGGCGCAACGTTTACGGCGACGTCTGTCGAAATCTCCGGCGAGGTGATCGCATTGGTATCTGTTGCAAGTTCCGGACGTGAAATCGGCGTTTTGTCTGTCTCTTCGAGAACCGTGACATTATCGTCGTCCACCGGCTCGGGGTCCAGAGCGCGCGGTGCAAGCTCCACCACATCGGCATCCGCCCCGGCCTTGTCCACCGTCTCGTCTGTTGATGCTTGCTCGACCGAAGCGGGGACCGGTGTGACGCTGCCCACTTCGGGGTTGCGCGCCATCGGAGACGTCAGCGACAGATAAACCCCCGCGCCCACCAGCATGGCCGCGCCTACTAGAACCCCTCCCAGAAAACCTTGCATCTCTGCTTGCCCCTATCCTGGTCTGTCGCCAATTCCGGTTTCACCGCGTTATGCGGCCCTGACCTGCGCGGATGCAAGGGACGTAAGTGCCCTTGACGCTGCCGCACAAGCCTGAGCATGTATGTCCCGAACATTGTAATGTGGCCCGGGACCGCAACGCCAGTCCCAATATGCCCAAGTCAAGACACGTACCAAGATGCTGCTGCTGATCGACAACTACGACTCGTTTACCTACAACCTCGTTCACTATCTCGGAGAGTTGGGCGCCGAGATGGTCGTGCGCCGAAATGACGCGCTGGATGTACAGGAGGCGATGGCGATGAACCCGGCGGGCATTTTGCTCAGCCCGGGCCCCTGTGATCCCGATCAGGCAGGCATTTGTCTCGCCCTCACCGAAGCTGCCGCGGAAACACGAACACCCTTGATGGGCGTCTGCCTTGGCCATCAGACAATCGGTCAGGCTTTTGGCGGCAAGGTGGTGCGTTGCCATGAAATCGTTCACGGCAAGATGGGAATGATGCATCACACCGGCAAGGGTTTGTTTGCTGGCCTGCCCTCTCCGTTTGAAGCCACGCGGTATCATTCCCTGGTGGTCGAGCGCGAAAGCCTGCCGGATTGCCTGGAAATCACCGCCGAGCTCGAAGATGGAACCATCATGGGCCTTCAGCACAAGGAACTGCCGATCCACGGCGTACAGTTCCACCCCGAATCGATTGCCTCCGAGCATGGTCATGCTTTGCTCGAAAACTTCCTGAAAGAAATGAAAGTCCCTGCATGAGCGATGCGCTGAAACCGCTGATCGGGGCGGCCGCCGACCGCGCCCTGACCCGGGCCGAGGCCGAGGCCGCCTTTTCCATCCTGTTCGAAGGTGAGGCCACGCCCAGCCAGATCGGCGGCCTGCTGATGGCCATGCGCACCCGGGGCGAAACGGTGGATGAATACGCCGCCGCCGCCGCCGTGATGCGAGCGAAATGCCACGCCGTAAAAGCGCCCCAGGGCGCGATGGACATTGTGGGGACCGGGGGTGACGGCAAGGGTACTCTGAACATCTCGACGGCCACCGCCTTTGTCGTAGCTGGCGCGGGGGTGACGGTCGCCAAACACGGAAACCGCAATCTCAGCTCGAAATCGGGTGCGGCGGATGCGTTGGGACAGTTGGGCATCAACGTGATGGTTGGTCCGCAAGTTGTTGAAAAAGCGTTGAATGAGGTCGGGATCGGGTTCATGATGGCACCCATGCACCATCCGTCGATCGCCAATGTGATGCCAACCCGGCAGGAACTGGGCACACGCACAATCTTCAATATTCTGGGTCCTTTGACCAACCCTGCAGGCGTCAAGCGCCAGTTGACCGGGGCCTTTAGCCGCGACCTGATCCGCCCCATGGCCGAAACGCTTGGCGTTCTGGGGGCAGAGCGCGCTTGGCTGGTTCACGGTTCGGACGGCACCGACGAGTTGACCATTACCGGTGTCAGCTGGGTTTCCGCGTTGGAGGACGGGGCGGTCAAGGATGTTGAGTTGCATCCCGAAGATGCCGGGCTTGCCGTACACCCTTTCGAAGACATCCTTGGCGGCACGCCAGAGGAGAACGCAGTCGCCTTCCGTGCGCTTCTGGATGGCGCACCCTCGGCCTATCGCGACGCGGTGTTGCTGAACGCGGCTGCGGCACTGGTTGTGGCCGACAAGGTTAGCGACTTGCGCGACGGCGTTGCCATGGCGGCTGAGAGCATCGACAGCGGCAAGGCAAAGGAAAAGACCGCCGCACTGGCCCGAATTACACAGGAAGGCGCATGACCGAGACGATACTGGACAAGATCAAAGCCTATAAGCTTGAAGAAGTTGCCGCTGACAAAGCACGAAAATCTCTGCAAGAGGTCGAGGCCGAAGCACGTGATGCCGACGCGGTTCGCGGTTTCGCCAAAGCGCTGACAACTGCGGCCCGATCCGGGTACGGGTTGATTGCCGAAATCAAAAAAGCCAGTCCATCCAAAGGGTTGATCCGTGCAGACTTCGATCCTCCTTCCCTGGCTCAGGCGTATGAAGCCGGCGGGGCGTCCTGTTTGTCGGTGTTGACCGATACGCCCAGCTTTCAGGGTGCAAAGGAATACCTGACGGCGGCACGTGCTGCATGTGACCTGCCCGCATTGCGCAAGGATTTCATGTATGATCCCTATCAGGTCGCCGAAGCACGGGCGCTTGGGGCGGACTGTATTCTGATCATCATGGCCTCGGTCGACGATGGGCAGGCGGCAGAGCTGGAACAGACCGCCTTTGATTGGGACATGGACGTTTTGATCGAGGTGCATGATGAGGCGGAACTTGAGCGTGCGACCGACCTCAAAAGCCCGTTGATCGGAATAAATAACCGCAATCTCAAGACCTTTGAGACCACTCTTGATACGACGCGCAGATTGTCGAAACTTGTTCCGGTCGACCGGATGATTGTGTGTGAAAGCGGCCTGAACACGCCAGAGGATCTGGCCGATATCGCCCGCTATGGTGCGCGCAGCTTTCTGATCGGGGAAAGCCTGATGCGCCAGGAAGATGTTGCCGAGGCGACGCGCAGTCTGCTGGCCAACCCTCTGGTGCGAGGTACGATGTAATGTCACTCACGCATTTTGATAGCAAGGGCGACGCTCATATGGTGGACGTCTCCGACAAGGCGGTGACTGACCGGGTGGCCGTAGCCGAAGCTCACATCAAGATGGCGCAGGAAACCTTTGAAATCATTTCAGAAGGTCGCGCAAAAAAGGGTGATGTTCTGGGCGTTGCTCGGCTTGCGGGCATTATGGGGGCAAAGAAAACACCGGATCTGATCCCGCTTTGCCATCCGCTGCCGGTTACGAAGGTTGCCGTCGAACTGACGCTGGACCCTGGACTTCCCGGCGTGCGCATCGAGGCAACGGTCAAGACATCTGGCCAGACAGGCGTCGAGATGGAGGCGCTGACGGCTGCTTCGACAGCCGCGCTCACCGTATATGACATGGCCAAGGCCGTCGATAAGGCGATGGAAATCGGCGGTATACGCGTTCTTTTGAAAGATGGTGGAAAATCCGGTCGTTACGAGGCGAAATGATTACGGTAGACGAAGCCCGCTCTCTGCTGTTCGATCTGGTTTCGCCATTGCCAACCGAACCCGTTGGCCTGACGGATGCTGCCGGGCGTGTTCTGGCAGAAGAAGTCGCGGCAACCCGCGATCAGCCCCCGTTCGCGGCTTCATCGATGGACGGGTATGCCGTCAAATCCGCAGAGGTCGAACTGCACGCGATGTTCAAAGTGGTTGGCGAGGCGGCAGCGGGCCACCGTTTCAGCACCACTGTGGGCGCGGGTCAGGCGGTTCGCATCTTTACCGGCGCCCCGATGCCCAACGGCGCGGATTTCGTTGTCATTCAAGAGGATGTCGATCGCCGTGGAGATCTGATCACCATTTCACGTGATCCCGGTACCAAGTCGAATGTCCGCCCCGTCGGCATCGATTTCGCAAAAGGAACAATAATTCAGGCACCTCGCGTTCTGCGGGCCGAGGATGTCGCCCTGATGGCGGCCATGAATATCCCGGAAGTTCCGGTTGTGAAAAAGCCCGAGATTGCCCTGATCTCGACCGGGGATGAGTTGGTCATGCCGGGTGAAATCCCCGGCCCCGATCAGATCATCGCGTCGAACACGTTTGGCCTCAAGGCGCTGCTTGAAGGGGTCGGGGCACATGTCCGCATCCTGCCGATTGCCCGCGATACGATATCCTCGCTGGAGACCGCGTTTGGATTGGCCAAAGGGGCCGATCTGGTTGTCACCATCGGCGGCGCATCCGTAGGCGACCACGATCTGGTTGCCGATGTAGCCGCCGGACTGGGCATGGAGCGCGCGTTCTACAAGATCCGAATGCGGCCCGGAAAACCATTGATGGCCGGGCGCATCGGGCAGACGCCAATGGTCGGCCTGCCGGGCAACCCGGTGTCGGCAATGGTTTGTGGCTATCTGTTTCTCGCGCCCATGGTGCGGCGCATGCTTGGCCTGTCGGATGTCGTGCCCGCCTTTCGCCGCGCACGCCTTGCCGCGCCGCTGTCCCGGAATGGACCGCGCGAGCACTATATGCGCGCCACGATCGACGAAAACGGCATCCGCGCCTGCGACGATCAGGACAGTTCCCTGCTCAGCGTTCTGGCCCGCGCCGATGCCCTGCTGGTGCGACCACCGGACGAGCCCGCACGTAATGCCGGGGACCAGGTCTTGTATCTCCCATTGTAGAACTGGCTCATATCCGTTGACACAAAACGTGAACATGCGTAGAACAAAAGCAAACGCATGAACGACGAGGTATGAGCGATGCTGACAAAGAAGCAGTTGGATTTGCTGGAATTCATCCACAAGCGCCTGCAACGGGATGGCGTGCCACCCAGTTTCGACGAGATGAAAGAGGCGCTGGATCTCAGGTCCAAGTCCGGCATCCATCGTTTGATCACGGCGCTGGAAGAACGCGGCTTCATCCGCCGCCTCGCGCACCGCGCCCGCGCCATCGAGATTGTCAAACTGCCCGAAAGCCTGGGCGGCGAACCAACGACCGGGTTCAAACCCCGTGTAATCGATGGCGACCGCCCGGAAGGGCCGCGTCCCGCAAATGTCGAACCGGTCGTGGCTCATGCGCTCGAGGTGCCTGTCATGGGCCGGATCGCCGCCGGTGTCCCGATCGAGGCGATCAGCCATGTCTCGCATCAGGTCGCGGTTCCAGGTTCCATGCTATCCGGCAAGGGACAGCACTACGCGCTGGAGGTGCGCGGCGACTCGATGGTTGAAGCCGGGATCAACGACGGCGATGTCGTGGTGATCCGCGAAACCTCGGTCGCCGACAACGGCGACATCGTCGTTGCGTTGGTCGAGGATCAGGAGGCCACTCTGAAACGCTTTTTTCGCCGGGGCGCCACCATCGCGCTGGAGGCCGCGAACCCCGCCTATGAAACCCGCGTCCTTCCTGCCGACAAGGTCAAGGTGCAGGGACGGCTGGTCGGGCTGATCCGAACGTATTGATACCTGCCTACGGTGACCAAAGCCGCGCTCCCGAAAGCGCGCGGCTTTGTTGGATCTGACCGCCGGAAATCGCCAGGCTCCCCGTCATGGACAACTTGGCCGGATCGAACAAAAGGCAATCGCCCGAAAGGTTTAGTGGAACCTGAGAGACAACGATCTGTTTCTCCGAGCACGTGGTGAGGCCACCGGCCATCTTTTTGCCGGTAATGTGGACAAGCTCGACATCGCCAAGATCAATCCGGCGCAGCATGTCCTCATCCTGAGGCCAGCGTAGCGCCGCCTGTTGCTGGTCTGCCCCATCCCCGTCGTTCTCCAGCCAAACTGACGCAATGAATCCCGCTCCGCGCGCCTTGCTGAGTGCGCGCCCTTCTGGCGTCATCACGCCGACCAAGGCGCCGGTATCCGCCACAAGAATTTCGGGCCGCGTCCCCTGCCCCCACAAGGAGAGCGCGGCGACCACGCCGACTGCACCGAACCAGCGGAAGCGCCCCTGCCACAGAATCAGGAATAACGCGGCCAGAGCCAGCGCAGGCAACACATAGGTCGGTGGACTGACGACATAACCCCTTGCGCCGTCAAGCGTGGAAATCCACTCCGCAACGGCCAGTATCCAGCGCAGGCCGACCCCCATCAGCCCCAAACCGATCCATTGCAGTCCAAACGGAGCCAGCAACGCCGCCAGAACCGCCGCCGGGATGACAAGGCTTCCCATCACAGGAACGGACAACAGGTTTGCCAACAGGCCAAAATGTGCCAGCGCATTGAAATGCGCTGCCGCGACCGGCGCCGTCGCAAGGCCGGCGACCGCCGAAGACAAGACCAGCGCAAAAACAGACCGGAATGGACCGCGCATCACCGCGATCTCAGAGTTCCGGAGCGCGCCAAACACGGCGACCAGTGCGGTGGTCGCGGCAAAGGACATCTGGAAACCGGGGCTGAGCAAAGCCTGAGGTTGCAGGACCAGCACGATCGTGGCCGCAACCGCCACCGCCCTTAGCGATATTGCGCGACGGTCCACGAGGATTGCACATAACATGACTGCCACCATGACATAGGCGCGCTCGGTCGCGACGCTGCCGCCTGAAAGCAACAGATAGGCGGTGGCGGCCCCCAGCGCCAGCACAGCGGCAATCTTTTTGACCGGCACGCGCAACGCCAGTGCGGGAATCAGGGACAGGGCGATACGTGTGGCGGAAAAAATAAATCCGGCCAGCAACCCCATGTGAAGCCCGGAAATTGCAAGCAGATGGGCCAGATTGGATGCCCTGAGCGCATCCAGCGTTTGCTGTCCGATCGCGCTCCGGTCTCCGGTGGTCACGGCAGCTGCAAACCCACCGAGATCCCCCGGCAACTCGGTTTGAATGTGATTGGAGATCGCGGTCCGCACCGCTGATATCCGAACACCTTCCCGCCCCATTCCGGGCGGCGAAGCAGTCAAGACCGGCACGCGCGTATACCCTACGGCCCCGAGGCGCTGAAACCATGCGTGACGACGAAAATCAAATCCGCCGGGTTCCACCGGCCCTTGCGGCGGCGACAGATGTCCGGTCGTCATGATCCTTTGGCCCGGTACCAGCGGCACGGTGCCACCGTGCAGGGAAATTCGGATGCGCGCGGGGCGCTCCCCCTCCGGTACACCGTTGAGGCGCACCTGATCGAGCGTTACCCGCAGCGCATCCGAAGCAGACCGATCCAGGCCTACGACCCTCCCCTCTATGGGGCCATAGTAGCGCCATTGCAGAATCGGCTCTGCCACGTTGTGCGCGTGCGCCCCGGCAAGGATCAGACCCCCGGCCGACAGCGCCAGCGCCCATGCAATTGGTGCCCACGCGGCGGTTGCAAACCATGCAGCAAGAAGCGAAACAAGCATCACCAGCCCCGCCCCGACGTATTCGGACGGACCGGGTTCGCGGCTCAGAGCGAAGTACCCCCCGATCCCGATGGCCAGAAACACCGGCACCCAGGGAAACAGAAACCCGCGCTGAGCCAGCATCGCCGCCTCGACCCTTGCCAGTATGCGCATGGTTGCTCCTGCCCGCCTGGCTCGTTAGACAAGCGCAAACTAGAACCTCATTGGTTACCAAAAGGTAAACGCCAGATATGTCAGAAAAGATCGTCACCCGCTTTGCCCCCTCTCCCACCGGCTTTCTGCACATCGGAGGCGCACGCACCGCGCTGTTCAACTGGCTCTATGCCCGCGGTCGGGGCGGCAAATTCCTGTTGCGGATTGAAGACACCGATCGCGAGCGGTCCACGCCCGAGGCCACGGATGCGATTCTGCAGGGGCTGAGCTGGCTGGGGCTTGATCACGATGGTGATGTGATCAGCCAGTTCGAAGGCGCAGCGCGCCATGCCGAAGTTGCGCACGAACTACTGGCTCAGGGCAAAGCCTACAAATGCTTTGCAACACAGGACGAAATTGCGGCCTTTCGCGAACAGGCGCGGGCCGAAGGAAAATCCACGCTATATCGCAGCCCGTGGCGCGACGCCGACCCCTCGACACATCCCGATACGCCTTTCGCGATCCGGATCAAGGCGCCGCAAGATGGTGTCACGGTTATCCGCGACAAGGTTCAGGGTGACGTCACCATCCGCAACGACCAGCTTGACGACATGATCCTGCTGCGTTCGGACGGGACGCCGGTTTACATGCTGGCCGTGGTGGTGGACGACCACGACATGGGGGTCACACACGTCATCCGCGGCGATGATCACCTCAACAACGCCGCGCGCCAGATGATGATCTATGAAGCCATGGGTTGGGATGTGCCCGTGTGGGCACATATTCCGCTGATCCACGGACCAGACGGCAAAAAGCTGTCCAAGCGTCACGGCGCACTCGGGGCGCAGGAGTATCAGGCGATGGGATATCCGGCCGCGGGCATGCGTAATTATCTGGCGCGCCTGGGCTGGAGCCATGGGGATGACGAATTTTTTACCGATGTTCAGGCGCAGGAATGGTTCGACCTTGATGGTATCGGCAAAAGCCCTGCGCGCTTCGACCTCAAGAAACTGGAGAACCTGTGCGGTCAGCACATAGCGATTGCGAGTGATGCTGCGTTGCGGCAGGAGATCGAAGCCTATCTTGCCGCAGCAAATCTTTCCGCGCTTACAGCAACGCAATCAAGCGACCTTGAACGTGCGATGTATTGCCTCAAGGATCGGGCCAGAACCTTTCCGGAACTTCTTGAAAAAGCTCATTTTATCCTCACGGCCCGACCAATTGAGCCAGATGAGAAAGCAGCAGCCGCCCTCGCGTCAGTATCCGACGGTATACTGAATGAATTGACGCCGCATCTGCAAAATGCTAGCTGGACGCGAGATGGACTGGAGGATAACCTCAACGCATTCGCTGAAATGCAGGGGGTCAAGTTCGGCAAGTTGGCCGGTCCCTTGCGGGCGGTGCTGGCAGGTCGGGCAGTAACGCCTTCGGTATTTGACATGATGCTTGTGTTGGGGCGAGAAGAAACCCTGGCACGGCTTTCCGATGCAGTGAACTAGGTCCCGCACCTTCGGTCGGGCAACGCTGCTCCGCAAAGACCAGGACTGCGCAGCCATGCGCAGCCGTTGCCCGCAGGTACGGACATCGGTCCGCGCCGCGTATGATTGAGGAAGGGACACCCATGACTGAAAGCCAAAAAACAGCCACTCTGACTGTACATGGTAAAAGCTTTGAGCTGCCGGTCTTTTCTCCGACTGCTGGCCCGGACGTGATTGATATTCGCAAGCTTTACAGCATGGCGGATGTGTTCACCTATGATCCCGGCTTTACTTCGACAGCAAGTTGCGACAGCACCATCACCTATATCGACGGTGAAAAGGGCGAACTGCTGCACCGGGGCTATCCGATCGACCAGCTGGCCGAGAAATCGCATTTCCTTGAAGTCTGCTTCTTGCTGCTTTACGGGTATCTGCCGCAGGCTGAGGAACTCGAGCATTTCGAGACCACGATCAGCCGCCACACGATGATCCACGAGCAGATGCACTATTTCTTCCGTGGGTTCCGTCGCGACGCTCATCCGATGGCAACCATGGTGGGTGTCGTCGGTGCGATGTCCGCGTTCTATCACGACTCCACCGATGTCAATGACGAACGGCAGCGTGAAATCGCAACGCATCGCCTTATCGCCAAGATGCCGACCATTGCCGC
>NZ_JBXWSF010000111.1:0-9866 GCF_059613285.1 Ruegeria sp. BHSB058
TCCCAAAGCGCGAAGGGCGCTACTTGCGGGTTCGATGGAGCGATTTACCAACGCCGAAATGATCGACCCGTTCAGCGACAGAGAGTCCGAGGGGGTGGTTTGGTCTTTGACGGTTTGAAGCGGGGAGAGAGGCTCTCCGCACCGTCGGAGATATGCCCATGTTCGACCTTCCTCTCCAAACTCAGCCGGAAACGCAGAAAACAGGTTTGCCGCCGAGCCTCCTGACCGTTTTTGCAGATCAAGACTTGCCGTTCGCACTCACGACGGCTTGCCATGCGCCCGCAGCTCTCATGTCCGGGCAGGCACACCCCAAGGTACTGGAGCGGTTTGCCACGCTGGCCGAGGCCATGCAGGGGGCAATCGTTCACGCCGAAGATATCACACCTGAAGACGCTCCGCGCATCCTGGCAATCCTCGATCGGGAGGGCCGTCTCGTTCTGGCCGGAGCTACCTGTGATGGCGGGGTCGCATGGTGCCACCCGGTCTCGGATGCCGCCGAAGCCCGCGCCGTCGTGTCCGAGGCCAGCCAGACCCGCGCGCAGGCCATGCGGGCGGCCGAGTGGCATGAACATAGCCTCGCGCGACGGCTGCGGCACCACGCCGACGTTCTCGATGCCCGTCTTGTCGATCCGCTCTGGCGTGTCTTCGCGTCTCGCGCCCTGCAGATCGCGGCGTGACGCCCGAGAGTCAGAGAAGGGCAGGGGAGGATGTGAGCCTAGGAGGACGAGAGAGAGCCTCGGGGTTCAGATCCTTTCCCTCATTTCGGAGTTTCCAATGTCCAAGATCGAACCCACCCTGGCCGCGCCGATGGCGCCGTCCAGGATCGATTTCACCGCCGTGCTGGCCCGGCAGGCCGAGCGAGACGCGCGGATCGCAGCTTTGCGTCCGGCCAACAAGGAGCGCCTCTTCGATGCTCTGACTGCCGCGGGCATCACCCATGTGACCGTGAGTTTCGACGGCTATGGCGATAGCGGCCAGGTTGAAAGCATCGAAGCCTACGCTGGCGAGACCGAGGTTGCTTTCCCCAAGACCGAGATCGCCTATGCCGCATTGACCTGGGACGACCCGGAGGTCGAGATGCGGGCGCTTTCGCTCGAAGATGTCGTGGAGCAGCTGGCCTACGACTTCCTCTCCGACACCCATTGCGGCTGGGAGAACAACGACGGGGCTTACGGCGAATTCTGCTTCGACGCGAGCGCTCGCACCATCCACCTTGAGTTCAACGAGCGCTTCACCTCGTCCGAACTCTACACGCACGATTTCTGAGGGGGCGGCGATGGCACATCCGTATCACCACGCCCTGTCCTCGGTGAAGAAATGGGGCGGCACGGTCGACGACTACCTCGCCGTGCATTCCTGGTTCGACCAGAGCAAGGAGATCACAGCCGACTTTCGGCACCGGGCGCTGCGCCACCATGCGGAGGGCATCTTCATGGCCGAGACGATTTTCGGCCCGACCCTCACGCTCTCGACCGGGCGCGTCATCCCGACCCGCTGGGTCGGCGAGCAGCATGTTAAGGAGGACCTCGGCTTCATCCCGAGCTTCGCCGATTGGGTGAAGGCCATTCGGCCCGAGCTTTGGATGGGGCGGACCGAACGGATCGAGGCACAGGTCGATCCGCATCTCGTCTCGCCCGTGGTCGAGGTCACGTGAAATGACCGATCCCACTTATCGACGTCTTGGCTTGCCGCCGACCGCTTCGCCACTGGCAGTGGTTCGCGCGGCGGTCCGGTCGCTACATCCCGACACGCGCGCTGTTTGCGGTCTCCGGCTGGCGCGCAAGCGCTTCTACCGGCATATGCTCTGCGCTCATGCCGCACGACAGGCGGCGGGCGACACGCCGACCGGCTGATCGTTCCCAACTACCCCTTCATCCCAATCGATCGCCCGGCCTCCTGGCCGGGTCTTCCCCATTCAGGAGGTCCCCATGGCGGATTACTTCACCCATTTCTCGTGCCTGCTCGACGTCGGCACTCCCGAAAAGGCGGCCCGAGCACTCGCGCTGTTTCACGATCTGCGCGCTGCGGATCAGGACGCCGACGACCCGGATATCGCTGGCTTCGATCTCGTGCACCAGGATGCCCCCGAGGGCAGCAGCCTCTGGATCCATGACGACGAACACGGCGATGTCGAAGCCGTCATCCGCTTCGTGCTGCGGCTCGCCGAAGACCTCGGCCTCACCGGCCTTTGGGGGTTCCAGTATGCTCTGACCTGCTCTCGGCCGCGGCTCGACGCCTTTGGCGGCGGCGCGCATGCCATCGATCTCGGCGCTCGTAAATCCATCGGCTGGTCCAGCACGCAAGAATGGTTGGTCGCGGCGCTGAACGGGGAGGACGTCGATGCCTGAGATCATTTGCACCACCGTCTACCAGTTCCCCGAGCTGTCGGATGCCGCCAAGGAGAAGGCCCGCAACTGGTATCGCGACCTCGGACCCCACGACGACTGGTGGGACGCGGTCTATGAGGATTTCGAGCGAGTCTGTGAGATCCTCGGTATCCGTCTGAAAACCACGCCCGTCCGTCTGATGGGCGGCGGGACGCGGGCCAAGCCCTGCATCTGGTTTTCCGGCTTCTGGAGCCAGGGCGACGGGGCCTGTTTCGAAGGCTACTGGTCCCACGCCAAGGGCGCGGCCGCGCGCATCCGGGACTACGCCCCGACCGATGCGCCGCTCCATGGCATCGCCGACCGTCTGCAGGCCGTTCAGCGGCGCAACTTCTACCAGCTTGCTGCCGAGGTCAGCCATCGTGGCCGTTACTACCACGAATACTGCATGTCCGTGGACGTGGCGCGCGACAGTCCGACGTGGCAGCCGCCCACCGAGGACGCCGAAGAGATCGTGACCGAGGCGCTGCGGGATTTGGCCCGCTGGCTCTACCGCCGGCTTGAGGCCGAATACGACCACCTCACCTCGGACGAGGCCATCGAGGAGGGGATCATCGTCAACGCGTATACGTTCACGGAAGGAGGGCGGCGGTTCGGATAACAGTGATCAAAGCGTAAGGTTCATTTGATCTTTACAGTAAGTCCATATGGACTATATTGAGGCCAATGGAGGACGCCATGTACGTTGCAGAGAAAATCCGGGAACCCGCACAGATCAACGCCGTCGCGTTGAAAGCTTATGCACGCGTAGCCGATGCTTGGGGTCTCAGTCTCAAGGAAGCAGCTGGCCTTGCCGACATGTCAGAGAGCACGTGGAAGCGCGCCAAGAAGCCGGATTTCGCCGGAGAGCTCACCAAGGACCAACTGCTGCGGCTCAGCGCTGTAATTGGCATCTTCAAGTCGCTCGAACTCTACTTCTCCGAGCCGCTCGCGCGAAGCTGGTTCACCCGACCGAACACCGGCCCGCTGTTCGGGGGCAGCCGTCCGGTTGACACCGCCATCGAAGGTGGCTTGCCGCAGATCCTCGCGGTGCGGACCTATCTCGATGCGTTGCGTGGTGGGGCATGAAGCAGACCGAGGTTTCAGATCGCGGTCTCGTTCGTCTCCTGTCTGCCACCTACCACAAGCCGCCATCCCTGCGCGGTCTCGTCGATACCGATGACGAGATGGAGATCTTGGCAGAGATCGAGGGCCTGACCAGTGGACGTCTACAGGCCGAACGCGGGCGCAACCCACATCTGGACCCGCGCGAACTCGCTTGGCAACGCCGTAGCCGCGATCTGCGCATCTATGGGGACAGTCACGTCAACGCAGCCTTCACTTACACCCGCGCCGGCGGAAACCGCTTCAACGCCGAGGAGCGCGGCGCTTGGTACTGCGCATGGGATGTGATGGTTTCTGTCAGCGAAGTGGCTTGGCACCGTACACGCGAACTCGGCTTTACCGGCAGCTTCCACGATAGCGCCCGCTATGTGGAATTGCTGGCCGACTTCATCGGCGTCTTCGACGACATGACCGATGAGGCAGGTCATCCGGCGCTGCATCCGGATCCGGCTGTCGGGTATCCCGAGGGCCAAAGCCTGGCACAGCATCTGCGTCGGGGCGGATCCAAGGGCCTGATTTACCCTTCGGTACGGGCTCCTGCACCGGGCGGGAATTGCTTGGTCTGCTTCGAGCCCCACGCAATTCAGAACGTTCGTCCAGGCGCGTCTTGGGATCTTGTGTGGGATGGGACTCCGCACTACTCGATTGCGGCCGTCGGCTGATCCAAAAAACCGTACTTGGCCTGGAGGCCTACAAAGATGGCAACGCCTGATATCGAAAGCCCAGACCGCACCGATCTCAAGCAGATCGACCATGAGCACTTCTTTGAAGCGATAGACTCGCCGCCTTTGCTGACCGAAGCCCTGCGCTCTGCCTTTCATCGGGCAAAAACGCGGTCATTTCAGCGAAACACAGGGCTTGGAAGCGCCGACTGAGTTCACCCGCCTTCGGCGCCTCCCATCGGCGCGATGAGGACGGCCAACGCAAAGCTCCCCTCACGACGGTGCTGGGCGTGGCTCAGCCCAAGAGCTTCAACAAGGCGTCGCGATGCGCGGCATGTTTTTCGGGGTTGTCGCGCTTCAGTTTGTTCAGGTTGAGGAGTTTCCACTTCACGGCCGGTAGGTCAGCGGCTTGCGAGCGGTCGATCGCCGCAAAGTCAGGCTCGCCGTCCTGAAGCGTCAGGAGGAACTGCCTCGCCTTGTCATCGAGCCTCGATTGCAGATCGGCGACCAACTTCAGGCGCGTCGCCAGAAGCGTATCGAGAGGGACGGGTGCTCTGGTCATGCCCTCGAATTCCCGCGCGTAGGGTTGCTCGAGATCGATCAGGTTCGGATCGAGCAGCTCATGCGCCGGGCGCGGCGAACTGGCGACATAGATCAGGAAGGTCTGGAAGAGGTCCTGCGTCAGGCCTTCGTTTTCGTAGAGGAGCGTGACGTCGTAGAGATCCCGTGGATGCTGCCTGTCGAGGGCAGCGTGCAGTTTGCCAGCGAACAGGTCCTCGAACGAGACGATCTGCATTTCGGCATAGCCATAGGCATCTTCCACGGCTGCAGAGACGGTCCGGATCTCCGGGTCGTGGACGACGCCACGGGTCACAGGCGAGGTTTCGATCTTGATCTCGGCATTCCCAAAGCGTGCCAGCAGCCGCGTGGCCCCGCCGCCGCCCCCTTGGATGCGCTGAGATTTCGCGCCGCGAATGCCGGTCTCGATGGCGGCCGCGATGCGATCCATCGCGGCATTGATCTCGTCCAGGCTCTCGGCGCGGTCCTTGATCGGAAGATAGGTCAGGTCGATGTCGACCGACAACCGCGGCAGGTCGCGGTAGAAGAGGTTAATGGCCGTCCCGCCCTTGAGCGCGAAGACGTTCTCGTCCGCGACATGTGGCAGAACGCGCACCAGCAGTGCAACCTGGGCTTCATAGGTCTCACGCGCCACTGCCGGCCTCCGGTTTCACGAAATCTTCCGGCACCATGATCCGATAGCGCGGGTGGATTTTGCCACCTCGGACTAGGGCTCGGTCACCGCTTCCGAGATCGAAGGCCTGCGGGTCGATCCGTTTGCGCCAGGGATGATCGTGGCGGTCGGCGAAGACGAAGAACAGACGCTTTACCTTGATCTTCTGGCACGCTTGCAGGAGGTCGGAAATCAGCCTTGGGCGCAAGGTTGTCAGGCTCTCGAAGACCATGTCGAGCGTGTGGAAACTCTCATGGTGGGGCAACTCGTCCATGGCTTCCAGGATTGCGCGCTCCGGCGTCGACATCGTCAGACCCCAGTCCCATGGCAGGCCTGTCGTTTTGCCCTCGATCACACCCAGCTTCGGATCGGTGAACAAGGAACGGGGGCGGATATTGATCGGGGCATCCGTCGGCAGTTTGATCAGCCAGTTCGGGACCTTGTCCCCATAGACCCAGACTGGAGCGCTTTCCCCCAGGCGGAGGTAATGGGCATGTCCTTGTTCACCGAGTGCCGTTGTGCTCCCGACATGCAGATCATGACCCATGATATGTTGCATCGAAAGGATGCAGGTCTTCCAGTCGATGCTGTTGGACGCCTGCATATTCGGGACTGGTCGGCGGAAGACACCGCGTGCGATGCGCTCCAGCCAGCCGCGTTTCACATAGTCACGGAAGCTCTCATAGGCGATGCCCTGCGAGACGAGCCATGCCGCGTCGACCAGATACCCGGCGGGTACGGCATCGAGCACTTTCTTCAGATTCTGTGACCTTGCGGTGTCCATGATACCTAAAGTGACAGATTTTCAAAGAGACATCTACAGTTTTCTTTGATGAAAATGCTTTTCCTGCGTTATGGACGCTCCTATCTCACCATTTCCAAAGAACTTAGGGACTAGCCCCAAGGGGAGGGAGATCTGAAGACGCTGGGTTGAGAGACGGCTACGACTTGCGGTGGTTACCGAAGGTCGCAGCGGTGCACATCCCGGCGTGCCGCCGGAACCAGACCTTGGTCCTTCGGACAGGAGCTTGACCGAGGCTGATGTCCCGAAGGGCCAGTCTGCCAACCTACAGGTTGGCAGCTGCGCTCGGTTTGCCAAACTATGATGTGGCAAAAAGCTGGACGATCGCACAGAGCGTCACTAGCCGGTGCGGTGCTCACTTATTCCCGTCGATCCACTTGGACATGAGCCGCTTGTCGCGGAAGCATTCGTCCGGAACGGCGCGCCGTTTGATCTGGGCGAGTTTCTCAGCGAAGGCTACCTGCTTGGACGTGGGCAGCCGGTCCATGTCCGATACCGGCTTCAGCCGGGCCTGAGCCTCGATCCAAGCGCTCAAAGATCGCCGGCCTTGCTGACCCTCCCAGGGCAGGAGCGTCCGGTTGCGCAGGGCGAGCGACCGCGCATAGGCGATCTGCTTGGGCGTTGCCGGCAGGGCGTGCGTGGTGATTTCCATGGTGGAACCCCCTTTCTGGCTTGGCTCAGAATATAGAACATAACAAGAACAAAATCAAGCCGAGCTTCCGGGACGCGTCGGATTCGAGAGGGAGAGAGGGGCCGGGAAAGATCAGGTCCGAGGCTGCCCGAGAGAGGGTGTACGGGCCTGATCCTGTCCTTCATTCCGGAGTTTCCCGATGACCCATCTTGCCCCTGTTGCGCAGGCGTCCTTGCCTGCGCCCATTGTCCCGTTGGCAGCAAATCCTGCCCCTGCGATCGTTGCTGTTGCCGAAGCGCTGCAGCCCGATCTGGCGCAAGGGCTTCAGATCGACGCGCTGCGCCTGCGCCGCGAGATGGAACATGCCTTTGGCGGTTCCGATGCGACCGGTGCCTGGGACTGGAAGCTCGCCTATGAGGCGGGCGAGGTGGCGCTGATCCTCTTTCTACGAAAGTTCGGTCGGGCGCTGCTTGCGCGTGCCGGCTCGCCTGCGGCGCTCTTGCCGATCCTCACCAAGGTGGCAGGCCTCTTGCCCACGCACACCCGGCGGTCGGAAGAGATGGAGCGATTTCAGCAATTCAGCACGCCATTGCCCATGGGAATCGCGGCACTGACGGCAGCACAGATCACGCCCCGCGATTTAGTCTTGGAGCCGTCCGCCGGGACCGGACTCCTGGCGATCCTCGCAGAGATCGCGGGTGGCGGCCTCGCGCTGAACGAGCTTGCTGGCACCCGCGCCGATCTTCTGCGCCTGCTGTTCCCGGCCCGACCGGTCACCCGGTTCGATGCCGCGCAGATCGACGATCATCTCGATGCCTGCTCAAGCCCGAGCATCATTCTGATGAACCCGCCCTTCTCGGCCCAAGCCAATGTCGATGGTCGGTCGACCGAGGCGACGGCCCGACATCTGCGCTCGGCCCTTGCGCGCTTGGTTCCCGGCGGACGGCTCGTGGCCATCACAGGGGCCGGTTTCGCGCCGGATGCGCCGGCCTGGGCCGAGACCTTCGGCCGTCTGACCGAGACGGCCCATCTCATCTTCACCGGCGCGGTGTCGGGCGCAGCTTTCGCCAAACACGGCACCAGCTTCGAGACGCGGATTTCTGTCTTTGACAAATGCCGCGGCGGCGAGCCGGGCGGCATCACCGCCGACCTGCGCCAGCCGATGTCCCCTGACGCAGCGCATCTTCTGTCCAGAATTGTGACCGAGGTTCCGCCGCGTCTCGAACTGGATCATGCCGCGTCGGCAGGCCAGGGCAGCTCATTCCCCCTCCCGGGAAATCCTGCCCCCACAACATGCAAGCCCGTCAACCGATCGCGCGCGACCTCTGCGGCTCAACCGGAGAAACCTGGAGCGCCGATCGAGGTCGAGGACCTAAGCTACGAACTCCGCGACAACGCCGAGGACGCGACACGTCTGTCCGATGCGATCTACGAGACCTTCCGTTTGCAGGCGATCGAGATCCCGGGCGCGGCCCAACACCCGACCAAGCTTGTGCAATCGGCGGCCATGGCCTCTGTCGCACCGCCGAAACCGAGCTATCGCCCCAAGCTGCCCTCGGCCGTCCTGCGCGACGGCCTGCTGTCCGACGCGCAGCTCGAGACCGTTATCTACGCGGGGGAGGCGCATGGCGCGCGTCTCGCGGGGTCTTGGACCGTCGATGAGACCGGAGACGTGGTATCCGCAGCACCGGAGGACGCCGCTGACGCTATCGGCTTCCGCCGGGGTTTCTTCCTTGGCGATGGCACCGGAGCGGGCAAGGCGCTCGGGGCCCGGGATATCGGGGTCTATGCGCCGGGTTCGGAACATGCAGATGTCTCGACCAGCGGGCTTTGCGAGATCGTGCTGACGCCGCCGAGAGATCTTCTTGAACGGGCGATGAGCCATGGAGAGACCTTCGAGTTGCCGTCTTCCGGGTCACATTTGCACATGGCGCCTGGCGCCGAGCTGGAGGTTGTGCGGCGCACGCTCCTGGCCACGATGGCCTGCCCGCCCGATGGTGCCGCCGAGGCCGCCGTGGGGCGCGGCCTGGCCAGCGACATCGAGGTTGCGTTCTTGGCCATGTTGTCCGCGACACGAGACCAGTCTCCGACCGGACGGCTTCCGAGACGGGCGGTCTTGCGCATGGTTCGCGACCTGCTCAGGGAAGCCGACCTCGAGCCGATCCACGCGTCCGAACTGGCGCAAAGAACCGGCGTAAGCTATCCGACGTTGCGCCGCATTTTTTTCGAGTGGTTCGGCACCTCTCCGATCAGGTACCTTTTCACGAAGAGACTCCATCTTGCGCGGCGCAGATTGCTCAGCGGTGACTACGCGACCGTCAGCGAGGCCGCGACATCCTGCGGTTTCTGGGAACTCGGGCGTTTCGCGCACAGCTACCGGGTTCTGTTCGGTGAGCTGCCATCCGACACTCTTAAAGGGGGCCGGAGGAGCTCGGAGTGACGATTTTCAGAGCTGCTCTATTGGTGTCAACGGCGGCGCAATTTCCGGCCATTGGGCGGAGTAAAAGCGGACCACCTCGGTCGTGACCGGCGCCTTGGCAAACGCGCTCGCCACGAAGCTGGCGTTTGCCGAGGCGCCTTGGTCCGATAGGACCAAATCGCGTGGCGGATCAGGCGGTGTCGGTGGATTTGCGCGCGCGGCTTTGCGCCAGACGGTAACTCTCGCCGTTCATCTCAAGGATGTTGACGTGATGCGTCAGCCGATCGAGGAGAGCGCCGGTGAGGCGCTCGGTTCCGAAGGTTTCGGTCCATTCGTCGAACGGCAGGTTGCTGGTGATCAGCGTGGCGCCACGCTCGTAACGCTGGGAGATCATCTCGAACAGCAGTTCGGCGCCGGTCTTGGACAGGGGCACGAAGCCCAGTTCGTCGATGATGAGCAGCTTGACGGCGGCCATCTGTTTCTGGATGCGGAGCAGGCGGCGTTCGTCACGGGCCTCCATCAGCTCATTGACCAGCGCAGCGGCGGTGGTGAAGCTGACCGACATTCCTTTCTGGCAGGCCGCCAATCCCAGGCCGAGGGCAATGTGGGTTTTGCCGGTGCCGCTCGGTCCGA
>NZ_JBXWSF010000112.1:0-9724 GCF_059613285.1 Ruegeria sp. BHSB058
ATCTGGCGCGAGGACAGGACAAGCGTCGCGTCTCGGCGCACGAACCGATGAAGTCAATCAGCAACGAGACCACGTTTTTCGAAGACACCGCCAACGCCGATATTCTGGACGGGCACCTGTGGCGGATGGCGGAAAAGGTGGCCGACCGTGCCAAGGCCAAGGGTCTGGCGGGGCGGGTGGTGACGTTGAAGCTGAAAAAGGCCAATCACAAGATCCTGACCCGACGCGTGTCGTTGAGGGATGCAACGCAGATGGCCGACCGGATCTATCGCACCGCGCGCGGGCTGTTCGACCAGGTCGGAGACCAGGGGCCTTACCGGCTACTGGGCTGCGGTCTGTCCGACCTGTGCGACGCGGAACAGGCGGACATGTCAGGCGATCTGCTGGATCCGGACGCAGCGCGTCGGTCAAAGGCCGAACGCGCCACCGACGAAATCCGCAAAAGGTTCGGCAGCGACGCCATCGTCAAGGGGCGGTCACTGAGATAGTCCGCCCGCTCCGTTCCATCCGGTTATGCTGAAGGCTTCGACAGGGTTGGACAACCCTTTCAAATTCAGCGCACCGATGGATTGGGCAGCTATCTGGTCCTCGACCTCCAGATAGGCGCGCTGGCCAATGAGGATCTGATCCTCGCCCGCCGCGTCGCACAGCCGGGCCGCGATATTCACGACACCGCCAATTGCGGTGTAATCGGCGCGGCCCTTTTGCCCGACCAGCCCCATGGTCGCGTGGCCGCTGTCGATGCCGGCCCCAAGGCCGACGCTGTGCCCCATGCGCCGCCAGGGGGCGCAGATGTCGGAAAACGCATCGCGGATATCCAGGGCCAGCAACACCACCTGATGCACCGGCTGGTCGCAGGGAACCGGGTCGTTGAAGAATACCATCAGCCCGTCGCCTGAGCGATAGCCGATGGTGCCGCCGCGTTCGGCCACCAGTGCGCCTGCGCGGTCATGGAACCGGCGCAGAATGTCGATCACATCCTCGGGTTCCAGCGCCTCGGACAGGGCGGTAAAGTTGCGGATGTCACAGAACAGGCAGGCGATGTACCGGCGGTGGATCTGCAACAGGTCCTCGCGCCCGCCCTCGACCACGGCTTCGGCGATCTGGGGGGCGAGGAATTCCTTGAGCCGTTCCAGACGCCCGATTTCTCCCGCCTGCTGTTCGACGCGGGATTCCAGCTGGGCGTTCAGGGCCGAAATTTCCGACGTCTGCGATTGGACGGTTCGGTTGAGATCGCTGAGCAGAAAGTTCTGGTTCAGCAAGGTCGCAATAACCAAAAGCACATAGGCCAGCGCTTCGACCCGGTGGTCATAGCTGATGTAGAGCGTGGCGATCAGGATGACGACGGCAGCGACGGCAAAGACCAGTGGCAGGGTCCGGTGGTGGCGCTCGTAATCGCACCACACGAAATAGGTGGCGACCAGCGCCAACCCCCACATGAGCACGGCCTGCACATGCGGGTTGAACGGCACCTCCGGCAGGCTGAACAGGGCTTCGAGCACAAAGCCGACATAGCACGCGATCAGCGAGGCAAAGGCCGCCATCGTTGCCGCCCCACCGAGCGATAGGGCGGAACGCGCGAGTGTCGAAACCGTGATGCCCGGTAAATCGCGATGTGTCATGACCGTACAGCCCGTCCTTTTCGATCAGACTAGGCGGGTTTTTGAAATGGGTCAAAACTCAGGATCGGCGCTGGCCCGAACTTTCTGGAATTACTCGGCGGCCAGAGGCACGGATTCCTGACCGATGGCGGCGATCTGCGCGATGACCCCGCGCAGCCTTTTGCGGAAATCACGGTAATGCTCGTTCGGCACGATCTGTTTTTCGTCGATATAAAGCGAGCGGTCGATCTCGATCTGGACTGCGTGCTGCTGACGGGAGGGGCGACCATAGGACTGGGTCACATAGGCCCCTGCAAACGGCGTATTGCGCATCACCCTGAAGCCAGCCTCGGCAAAAGCAGATTCGATCTGATCCACCACTTCGTTCGCGGCCGACGCACCGAAACGGTCACCCAGAACGATTTCGGGGCGGCCTGAATACTTGCGATCGATATTCGCCACCGCCTCGTGAGGCATGGAATGGCAGTCGATCAGGATTGCCTGCCCAAAGGCGCGATGCGACTCGTCCAACAGCGATTGCAAGCGGGCATGGTAGGGCCGCCAGAAAGCGTCGATCCGATGCCGCGCCTCGTTCATTGTAAGCTTACCGCGATAGATCGCGCGCCCGTTGGCCACAACGCGCGGGATCACACCCAAGCCCGAGGCCACACGCGGATTATGCCCGTACTGGCGGGCACCTTCGATCACCGCCGGGTCAAGCTCTTCGGCGCTGCGGTTGAGGTCCAGAAAGGCACGCGGAACGGCCCCCTTGATAAGCGGCGCGCCGAACTCCACCGCCGGTTCGAACAACAGATCGACAAACGCATCCTCGGACGAGCGAATCACATGGCGGTCCAGAACCGAACGCCGCAGCAGCTCCGGGGGATAGCTGCGACCACTGTGCGGCGAGGAAAACACCACGCAAGAGGTGCGATTCGCAGGGGTGCTGAGATGATAGGCGACGTTCTGCATGGATTCTCCTTGTCAGGAACGAACATAGACCGGAAAATTGTTCCGCCAAACCCCTTGATCCCCCCTGCGACTCCTTTTATAGACCCCTCCACCGGCGCGGGGTTCCGCGCCCCATTTCGTTATGGGGCAGGTCACGCAAAGGGAAAGTGGGCGGTTAGCTCAGCGGTAGAGCACTTCGTTGACATCGAAGGGGTCACAAGTTCGATCCTTGTACCGCCCACCATCTATTCACTGTTTCGGGTCCGACCCGAGGCACCCGCTAACCCAGGCGCTGGCCACGTCCTTGATGAAGGCGCCGCAGATTGGAGACAGACCATGAAGGTCAGGAACTCGCTCCGCTCGCTGAAGAACCGGCACCGTGACTGCCGGGTCGTGCGTCGCAAAGGCCGCGTCTATGTGATCAACAAGACGCAGCGCAAGTTCAAAGCTCGCCAGGGCTGAGAATTTCGCACATCTGTTTTTCTGAAAATCGCGCTCTCGGGCGCGGTTTTTCTTTTGCGGCTTGCCCATGGCCGGAAACCTCCTTTCAATTGCTCCGACGCATACAAGTATCGGGAAAGGAGTGCCGGCAAATGATCACCTTTGACTTTTCGGGCCGCGTGGCAGTCGTGACCGGCGCGGGCGGCGGCATGGGGTTGAGTATCGCCAACCGGATCCTGAGGGCGGGCGGCCGCGCCATCCTCATCGACGTCAAACCCGAACCCGAAGGGCTGGAAGGCGACACCGGCAACCGCCTGTATGCCCAAGGCGATCTGACCGATGCCGATTTCGTCACCCGGACCATCGACGCCGGCGCCGAACGGTTCGGGCGAATCGACTATCTGGCCAATGTCGCGGGCGTGTTGTGGTTCGACCGCGACGCCTCGCTTCTCGACATGGACCTTGCGGTCTGGGACCGGGTCTTTGCCATCAACCTCAAATCCATGGTGCACACCGCGCGGGCCGCGGTGCCGCATATGCGGCGCACTGGTGGGGGCGCGATGGTGCATTTTGCCACCACGCAATGCCTGCGCGGCGATCCGAAACCGCAGGACGCCTATTCGACCTCAAAGGCCGGCGTCGGGGCGTTGTCGCGCTCGCTGGCGATGCAACTGGCGGCCGAGAACATCCGATCGAATGCGATATATCCGGGGCTTACCCTGACGCCGTTGCAGGCGCGCTGGGATAGCGATGAAAAGGTGGGCGAAGCAGGCGGCTATGTACCGATGGGCCGGGTCGGCACGCCCGAGGAACTGGCGAATGTCGCGGTGTTCCTGCTGTCGGATGGCGCATCCTATGTCACGGGGATCGACATGCCGGTCGATGGCGGGCTTTTGCTAAAATGACATACCAGGAATAAGCGCAAGGCTCTTGCTCGCTTTGCCGCATCGCGCTTTCCTGTGCCCAGCACATTGGAGACCGCCATGTCAATCCGACCAAATGTGATCCTGATCCTCGCCGACGATATGGGTTTTGCCGATCTTGGCTGCACAGGGTCCGAGATCCGCACCCCGAATATCGACGCACTGGCCGCGAACGGGGCATTGCTTACGGCGATGTACAACTGCGCCCGCTGCTGCCCGACGCGCGCCTCGTTGCTGACCGGACTATACCCGCACAATGCCGGGATCGGACATATGGGGGCCGATCTGGGCACGCCCGCCTATCGGGGATTCCTGCGCGACGACGCCGCCACCATCGCCGAGCATTTGCGCGCCGCAGGTTATCGCACCTGCATGTCGGGCAAGTGGCACGTGGGCGGAGATTTCATGGCCCGCGAGGTCGACAGTTGGCGGGTGGGCGACATCGACCACCCTACCCCGCGCCAGCGCGGGTTCGACCGCTTCTATGGCATCGTCGATGGCGTGACCCATTTCTTTTCACCGCATTTCATGCTGGAAGATGACAGCCGCGTCGAAACCTTTCCCGATGATTTCTACTTCACCGATGCGATTACCGAAAAAGCCATCGGTATGATCGAGGAATCGGTGGCGATGGAGCAGCCGTTCTTCCTGTACCTCGCCCATACCGCGCCGCATTGGCCGCTGCATGCCCACCCCGAGGATATCGCCCGTTATGACGGGGTTTATGAAAAAGGCTGGGATGCCACCCGCACGACGCGGCATGAAACAATGAACGCGATGGGGCTGTTTCAAACCAACTGGCAGATCAGCCCCCGCGACCCGGACGTGATCCCGTGGGACGCCGAACAGAACCACGACTGGGAAGCACGCAAGATGGCAACCTATGCCGCGATGGTGGACCGGATGGATCAGTCTATCGGCACGTTGATCGCAGCCCTGAAGCGGCTGGGTCAGTTCGAAGATACCTTGATCCTTTTTCTCAGCGACAATGGCGGCTGCGCCGAATTCATGGCCGAGGACGGTTGGGCCAAATTCTTTCCCGACACCACCCATGACGGGCACAGGATTGCGATGGGCAACCGGCCCGATGTAATGCCGGGCGACGCATTGACCTATCAAAGCTATGACAAGCCCTGGGCCAATGTCTCGAATGCGCCATTCCGGTTGTTCAAGCACTATGTACACGAGGGCGGCATCTCGACCCCGCTGGTGGCACATTGGCCCAACCGGATCGGGGCGCGGCAGCCGGTGCATGCACCCTGTCATGTGGTCGATATCCTGCCCACCATTCTCGAAGTCACTGGGGCGCAGTATCTGTCTGATCTGGGCGGGCATCAGATCCAGCCCTGTCAGGGCGAAAGCCTGCTCGCGCTGTTGAGCGGCAAGGCGTGGGAACGCCAGCAGCCGATCTATTTCGAGCACGAGGGCAACTCCGCAATCCGGCTGGGTCAGTTCAAGCTGGTGCGCCTGCATGGGCACGATTGGGAGCTTTACGATATGGAAAGCGACCGTACCGAGCTCAACGACCTGATCCACGGCGAAGCCCGGCGCGCGCGCGATCTGACCCGGCAATATCAGGACTGGGCAGACAAGGCAGGCGTTCTGGACTGGAACATCGCCCTGCCCCGGCTTCTGGCAGCCTGGGACATGGACAATCCCGAAGGGTGAAGCCTGCGACGATTTATTCCGACTAATTCAGTCGGAATACCTTGCGTCGCCCGCCGACTCTGGTAATTGATAAAATCAGTCAGATAAAATTCACCCAAACCATGTTGGAACCCGCCATGATCAAGTCATCCACCTGTATCGCCGCTGCGCTGACGGCCCTTGTTGCCACTTCGGCTGCGGCCGAGGGAGAGCTGAACATCTACTCCTCGCGCCATTACGACACCGACGAACAGCTCTATTCCGAATTCGAAGAGGCCACAGGTATCATAGTCAACAGGATCGAGGGCAATGCAGACGAGCTGATGGCCCGGATGCAGGCCGAAGGCGCGAATTCGCCTGCCGACATCTTCCTGACCGTCGACACCTCGCGTCTGGCCCGCGCCAAGGAGGCCGGCATTCTGCAATCGGTCGACAGCGCGGTTCTGGAAGAGCGCATTCCCGCCAACCTGCAAGACGCAGACAACCAATGGTTCGGTTTCTCGCAGCGCGCGCGCATCATCTTTTTCGACAAGGCCGAGGTCGCCAATCCGCCCGTCACCTATCTGGATCTGGCCAAACCGGAATACAAAGGCCTGGTCTGCATCCGTTCGTCGACCAACACCTACAACCAGACCCTGCTGGCCTCGATCATCACCAACCACGGCGCAGACGTAGCCCGTGAATGGGCGGCCGGTGTCGTTGACAACATGGCCCGCGACCCGCAAGGCGGCGATACCGACCAGTTGCGCGGCATCATCTCGGGTGAATGCGAGATCGCCGTGTCGAACTCCTATTACTTCGCCCGTGCCCTGCGCAAGGATATCAAAGGACTGACAGCCGATATCGACATGATCGGCATCCAGTTCCCGGCGCAGGACGCGCAAGGGGCACATATGAACCTCAGCGGCGCCGGCGTCGCAATTCATGCTCCGAACAAGGACAATGCCATCAGGTTCCTGGAATATCTCTCCAGCGACTCGGCACAGGTCTACTTCTCGCGCGGCAATGACGAATTCCCCGCGGTGGCAGGTGTCCCGCTGGCTGAAAACGTGGCGGCGCTTGGCGAATTCAAAGCCGATGAGGTGAACCTGTCGGAGGTTGCAAAGAACATTCCAGAGGCGCAAAAGATCTTTAACGAGGTCGGCTGGAAGTAATCTGCCAGAAAATCGGGCAGAATGGGGCGCAGAGGGGTTCTCTGCGCCATTTTCTGTTTACTTTCCTTTCATATTCAGTGCAGAATTTCCGAAAATGTGAATATTTTTCGGAAATGAGATATGCTGGATGACCTGTCTCACCGCCTTTCACAGCACCTGAGAGAGCTGCGGCGGGGGCGCGGCTGGTCGCTGGATCAGCTTGCCGCGCAGAGCGGGCTGAGCCGGGCGACCCTGTCGCGGATGGAAAAGGGTGAGGTGAGCCCCACCGCCGAGAGCCTGGGCCGATTGTGCGCGGCCTTTGGCCTGCCGATGTCACGGCTGCTGATGATGGTCGAGGAAACCTTTGCGCCCAAGGTGCCCTATGAGCGGCAGACCGAGTGGACCGATCCCGAGACCGGATATACCCGCCGCTCGGTGTCGCCGCCCGCCGGGGGGCTGAGTGGCGAGGTGCTGGAATGCCATCTGCCGCCGGGCACGCGGATCACTTATGACGCGCCGCCGAAACCGGGGCAGGAACATCATCTGGTGATGCTCGACGGCGCCTTGACGTTGACCCTGGACGGCACCGCGCACCGTCTGAATGCAGGTGATTGCCTGCGCTATCACCTGTCCGGCCCCAACCGGTTCGAAACCGGCCCGCAGCGTGGCGCGCGTTATATTCTGGTGCTGATATGATTGCACTGGTGGGAGCCTCCGAATTGCCTGGCGTTCTGGACGATCTCACCGACATACTGCATGCCTGCGTTCACGCCGGGGCCAGCGTCGGTTTCGTCCTGCCCTTTTTCCGATCCGAGGCGCAAACCTATTGGCAAGACCGGGCCTTTCCGCCGATCCGGTCCCGCAACACCGACCTGTTTGTGGCATGCTCCAACAAGAAAGTGGTAGGCACGGTGCAACTGGCGATGGCAGCAATGCCAAACCAACTACACCGCGCCGACGTGGCCAAACTGTTGGTGCACCCCAAGGCGCGGCGGCAGGGTCTGGGAAGGGCGCTGATGCACGCGCTTGAGGCCCGCGCCCGCGCTCTGGGCAAAACGCTTCTGGTGCTCGACACCCGCAGCGGCGATCCATCTCAAACGCTGTACCAAGGGTTGGGGTTCGCGGTTGCCGGACAAATCCCCGGCTATTGCCGCAGCCCGTTTGAAAACATCTTTGAGCCGACCGCCTATATGTACAAATCCCTCACCTAAGCGCCCTGCTTCTTTCTGGTCGAAAATACCCCAGGGTGTTTGAGGGACAGCGTCCCTCAAGCAAAGAACAAATAAGAGCGCGCCGCAGGCGCACAATACCGGCAAGTGCCAAAGATCAAGGGCGTCGACCAACTTGACGGCAGATCAGGATCACCGGCAGCAGGCCCACGGCGAGGATCACCAGCGACGGCACCGCCGCGCCCTCCAGCCGCTCATCCGAAGCCAGCCGATAGGCCTGCACCGCCAGCGTGTCGAAGTTGAAGGGGCGCATGATCAGCGTTGCGGGCAATTCCTTCATCACGTCTACAAACACGATCAGCAGCGCGGTCAGCAGCGAGGGCGTCAGGATCGGCAGGTGCACCCGCCGCAGGGTGCCCAGCGGCGTCTGGCCCAACGACCGGGCCGCCGCATCCATATTGGCATGCACCATGCTCTGGCCACCCTCATAGGCGCTGAGCGCGGCGGCCAGGAACCGCACCATATAGGCCGCGACCAAAAGCCAGATGGAACCGGTGACCAAAAGCCCGGTTGAGATCCCGAAGGTTTCGCGCATCCAGGCGTCCAGCGCATTGTCGAAGGCGGCAAAGGGCACCATCAGCCCGACCGCGATCACGCCGCCCGGAACCGCATAACCCAGCCGCGCCAGATAGGCCGCCCCGGCCGCCTTGCGTCCCGGTTTCAGGCGCTGGAAAAAGCCCACGCAAATTGCGGCGCTGACCGTAACGAAAGCCGCCGTTCCAGCCAGAGTCAGCGAGTTGCGGATGAACCCGACGTAGCGTCGTGAAAGCAGGTCCTGTTCCGATTCCAGCCCCATCTGGATCAGGATCACGACCGGCAACACAAAGCCCAGAAGCACCGGTATCGCACACAGCACAAAGGCGGCGACCGACTGCCATCCCTTGAGCTCTGCCGCGGGCATCGTCGCGTGACGTTTGCCGGCCTGATAGTACTTCGCCTTGCCGCGCTGAGTACGTTCGGCCACGGCCATGACCAATGCAATCCCCAGCAGGCACAGCGCCATTTGCGCCGCCGCCGCACGGTCGCCCATCGAGAACCAGCTGGTATAGATGCCGGTAGCAAAAGTCTGCACCCCGAAATAGGCGACCGTTCCGAAATCGGCGATAGTTTCCATCACCGCCAGCAGGACGCCTCCAGCAATCGCCGGGCGCGCCATTGGCAACGACACCCGCCAGAACGCAGCCCAGGGGCTTGAACCCAGCGCGCGGGCCGCCAGAAAGGCGGTGGCACTTTGCTGCAGGAATGCGGCGCGGGCCAGCAGATAAACGTAGGGATACAGAACAAGAATCAGCATTACTGCCGCGCCCTCGGTCGAGCGGATTTCCGGGAACCAGTAATCGCGCGGCCCCCAGCCCGTCACCTGTCTGAGGGTCGCCTGCACGATGCCGGGGTGATCCAGCACGAATGTATAGGCATAGGCCAGAACATAAGCCGGAAAGGCCAGCGGCAGCACCAGCGCGATCTCCATCAGGCGCACACCGGGAAAGCGGGTCATCGTGACCAGCCACGCGGCACCGACGCCCAGACAAAAGGTACCGCCCGCGACCAACGCCACCAGAACGGCGGTCGTTCCCAGATAACGTGGCAAAACCGTCTGGATCAGGTGGGTGATCGTGTCTGTGCCGCCTGTCAGCGCCGCCAGCGCGACCGCGACCATCGGCAGCAGACAGGCCAGCGCGATAGCGTAGGCAAGCCCGCCCAGCACGCGCGTGCCCAGCGCGTTGCGGTGCCGTGTACCGTGTTCTGCGTATTCGATCTGAGCCATGGTCCCAACAAACAGCAAAGCGGGGCGTCATAGC
>NZ_JBXWSF010000113.1:0-9455 GCF_059613285.1 Ruegeria sp. BHSB058
ATGTGGCCGAGGCGCTGAGTTTTCGGATCAGCGCCAAGGTAACTGCCTAGATTTTTGCCTCTATCGCCAGCCAGATCTTCTCGGCGATGTTGACGCCGTTGAAACGCTCCAACTCCTGAATTCCGGTGGGAGAGGTCACGTTGATCTCGGTCAGATATTCGCCGATCACGTCGATTCCGACGAAAACCTGGCCCTTTTCTTTCAGCAAAGGCCCGATAGCCGCGCAGATTTCCAGGTCACGTTCTGAAAGGCCGATTTTTTCCGGGCGACCGCCCACATGCATGTTCGACCGGGTCTCGCCTTCGGCAGGAACACGGTTGATTGCGCCAACTGCCTCGCCATCGACCAGAATCACCCGCTTGTCTCCATTGCGGACATCCGGCAGGAATTTCTGCACGATCAATGGCTCGCGCGAGAATCCGGTGAACAGTTCATGCAGCGAAGAGAGGTTGCGGTCATTCTCATCCAACCGGAACACGCCTGCACCGCCGTTACCATAAAGCGGTTTCAGGATGATGTCGCCATGCTTGGCCTTGAACGCCTTGATTGTCTGCAGGTCGCGCGCAATCGTTGTGGGTGGCGTCAGGTTAGGAAAATCCAGAACCAGAAGCTTTTCGGGATAGTTCCGAACCCAGAACGGATCGTTCACCACCAGCGTTTGCCCCTTGAGCCGGTCCAACAAATGCGTCGACGTGATGTAGTGCATGTCGAATGGAGGATCCTGTCGCAGCCAGACCACGTCATAGTCGCCCAGATCGACCTCACGCTCGGGTCCCAACACCGCCGGATTTCCGACAACGCGCTGTATCGTCATGTCATGACCACGTGCGGTGATCCGACCTTCCTGATAGGCAAGATGGTCAGGCCCATAGAAAAACAAATCGTGCCCGCGTGCCTGTGCCTCTTCAGCCAGACGGAACGAACTGTCCGCATTTATGTTCACGGCCCCGATCGGGTCCATCTGAAAGGCGATTTTCATGACGCGTCCCTCATTTCCACGCCAGATACATGGCGCAGCATGCAGGGGGGTGCAATGGCGTTCAGATCAAACCAAACGCGTTTTCGAGAATTTGAAAGCGCCCCGCCACATCGACAAGGGCCACGTCGAATCGCGCATTGGTCAACTGTCCGTCTGGTTCGCGTGCCAAAAACTCTTCGGCTGACGCGGCAATCCGCGCCATCTGCCGACGACTCAGGGATTCGGCGGCGCGATCGAAACTGTTGCTTTTTTTGACTTCGATGAAAACGATACCATCGCCGTTCCGAGCGATCAGGTCTATTTCACCCCCGGCTCCGCGCCAGCGTCGTTGCAGAATTGTGAACCCACGCTTCTGATAGTCCGACGCGATGCGATCTTCGGCGGCCAGCCCGGAGTGATAGGCTATCGACCCACGCACCGATTTGTT
Organism: Ruegeria sp. BHSB058; assembly: GCF_059613285.1. Lineage (NCBI taxonomy): Bacteria > Pseudomonadati > Pseudomonadota > Alphaproteobacteria > Rhodobacterales > Roseobacteraceae > Ruegeria > Ruegeria sp. BHSB058. Next base: position 1,407 of record NZ_JBXWSF010000113.1, read on the forward strand.
CCGCATTTCACCCTTTTCCCAGTTTCAACGCCTTTTGGTACAGAGGACGGCGTGGCAGGTCGTACATCCTTGCAACCAGATCCGCCGCGTCCCGAACTGAATGCGTTTCTAATGCAGTCCTCAATGCCTCTTCTACGTCCAACTCGCTAATGCTTTGTGAACGCGGCCGGTCGACCAGCACCACGATCTCTCCCTTGACCGACGCCCCTTTGTAAGCGTCCGCAAGTTCGATCAGTGGTCCGCGCCGGATCTCCTCGAATTTCTTGGTCAACTCCCGACACACAGCCGCAGGGCGGTCGCCGCCCAACGACTCGGACATATCCGTCAAACTTGCCGCAATCCGTTTGGGAGATTCGTAGAACACAAGCGTTCCGGGAACATCGCGCAGGGCCTCAAGTCGCGCCCGCCGCGCGCCCGATGCATTGGGCAAGAAACCCGCGAAAAAGAAGGCGTCGGTCGGCAGCCCTGCGAGTGTTAGCGCAGTCAACACCGCAGACGGACCGGGCGCGCATGTGACGGTGTGACCGGCCTCGGTGGCCTGACGCCCCAGATCGTACCCCGGATCGGCTATCAAGGGCATGCCTGCCTCGGAGGCATAGGCGACCGATGAACCTTGGGACAGTGCCTCCAGCAATTTTTCGCGTGCTGCCGCTCCACTGTGGTCGTGATAAGCCAGTATCCGCCGCCCGTCCAACGGAACCCCGTGAATTTCCATCAGGCGGCGTAGGCTGCGAGTATCCTCTGCCGCGATCACGTCCGCCGATGCCAGAACGTCCAGCGCCCGAAGCGTGATGTCTCGGGCCGTGCCGATCGGAGTTGCGATAAAGTACAGTCCGTGCGTCAATCTGGTCTTTTGGAAATTCAACTCTGGACCCCCTCTGCGTGACGTTTATTATCGCGGATCAACACAAGGCGGCATCTCAGACCGCCAGATCAGGGAGTTTTGATTTAGATGTTCAGCCTTTGCAAGCCTGCCCGCAAACTGGCCTTGTCCGCAATGGCCCTCGCCGCGGCCGGATTCCTGTCGGCCTGTGACCCGGTCGCCACCGGCGGCGGCCCGTCGATCAACACTTCGAAACCTGTGCCGGTCGCGCTGCTGGTGCCGCGTGGTTCGCCGCAATCGGGCGACGCGGTTCTGGCGCAAAGCCTTGAAAACTCGGCGCGGCTGGCAATCGCGGATTTGCAGAATGTCCAGATCGACCTGCGCGTTTACGACACTGCGGGCAACGCCACCACGGCAGCCGCTGTGGCGCAGCAAGCGGTGGATGACGGGGCCAAGATCATCCTCGGCCCGGTTTATGCCCAAGCTGCAAACGCGGCGGGGCTGGCCGTTTTGAACGACAATGTTAATGTGCTGTCGTTTTCGAACAACACCAACATCGCCGGCGGCAATGTCTTTGTTCTTGGTCCGACCTTTGACAACACCGCCAACCGCCTGACCACTTATGCGGCACGTCAAGGCAAGACCAACATGGTCGTCGTCTACAGCAATGACGAGGCGGGGCAGGTCGGCAAGGCCGCCATAGACCGCGCGATCAGCCGCACCAGTGTGCGCAAAGCGGGCGATATCAGTTATGAACGCTCGCAACAGGGAGTCATCAACTCGGTCCCGACAATCAAGTCGACTGTGGATGCCTCTGGCGCGGATTCGATTTTCCTGACCGCAACTACGGCTGGTGCCTTGCCGCTGTATAGCCAATTGCTGCCCGAAGCAGGCGTTTCACCGGCAACCACTCAATTCATCGGTCTGACGCGCTGGGATATACCGGCGCAGACACTGGAACTGCCGGGTGTTCAGGGGGGCTGGTTCGCCCTGCCCGACCCTGCCAAGGCACAGGCGTTCAACTCGCGCTATCAAGCAACTTATGGCGGCGCCCCGCACCCTATTGGCGGGCTTGCCTATGACGGCGTCGCGGCAATCGGCGCACTGGTCAGTGCTGGCAAATCGGATGCATTGACAGGGGCCGCGCTGACGCAAGGCGCGGGCTTTCAAGGTGTGGGCGGTATTTTCCGCTTGCGCCCCGACGGAACTAATGAACGCGGACTGGCCGTTGCCACGATCCAGAACAAACAGGTGGTTGTGATTGACCCTGCCCCAACAAGCTTCTCTGGCGCCGGCTTCTGATCCGGCCACCTATCCCAGACCCGGTGACGAGCTGATCTGCGCGCCCGAAGCAATTTTCGACCACAGTGCGGTGCGCACCCGCATCGCGGAATTGCGTGAGACGTGCAGCGACAACGCGACCTTGCGAACAGAGGTCGTGAAAATCCTGCGCGGGGTTCAGAAATCCGGCCGCGCCGCGATTGCCGAGGCCTTTTCCGCGCAACCCTTTGCTGCGCGACCGCTCACTCGGGCGTACACCTATCTGACGGACGGACTGGTCCACACGGCCTTGCACGTCGCCGGTGAAATCCTGCACCCGCTGGCCAATCCGACGCGCGGCGAACGCATCGCGGTTCTGGCCGTCGGTGGTTATGGCCGTGGCGAGATGGCACCCTTTTCAGACGTCGATCTGCTGTTCCTGACACCGTACAAAATCACGGCCTGGGCCGAAAGCGTGATCGAATCCATGCTATACATGCTATGGGATTTACGGCTGAAGGTCGGACATTCTTCGCGGACGATCAAGGATTGCCTGCGACTTGGCACCGACGATTTCACCATCCGCACGGCAATGCTGGAGCATCGGTTTCTGGTTGGGGACCAGGCGTTGGCGAAAGAGCTGAACAAACGCCTTCACGCCGACCTGTTCAAAGGATCAGAAGGCGAGTTTATCGAAGCCAAACTGAACGAGCGTGACGAGCGCCACCACAAACAGGGTGAGCGTTACATGGTCGAACCCAACGTCAAGGAAGGCAAAGGCGGCCTGCGTGACCTGCAATCGCTCTATTGGATCGCCAAGTATGTCTATGATGTTCAAGATGTGGCGGAACTGGTACCGCTGGGCCTGTTCACCAAGGACGAATTCAACACGTTTGTGCAGGCCGAAGAGTTTCTTTGGGCCGTCCGCTCACATCTGCATCTGGTCACCGGACGGGCCACCGAACAGCTGACCTTTGATATGCAGGTCGAGGTGGCGGAACGCATGGGATACAAGGACCGGGCCGGTCGGCGCGGTGTTGAGATTTTCATGCAGAAGTACTTCCGCGAGGCGACACGCGTTGGCGAACTGACCCGAATCTTCCTGACCAAGCTGGAAGCGGCGCACATGAAAAGTGCCCCCTTGCTGCAACGCATTTTCCGCCGCCGCCGCAGGCTGAAAGCAGGCTACAAGGTGGTGCATGGGCGGCTGGCCGTTGTCGATCCCAAGAAATTTCTGGCCGACAAGATGAACCTTCTGCGCCTCTTCGAGGAAGGCTTGCGGACGGGTATGCTGATCCACCCCGATGCGATGCGGCTGGTGACAGCAAACCTTGACCTGATTGACGAAGACATGCGCAACGACAAGGATGCGCAACGCATTTTCCTTGATCTGATGCTCAAACATGGCAATCCCGAACGTGCCCTCAGGCGCATGAACGAACTGGGGGTGCTCACGGCCTTTCTGCCGGAATTCGAGCCCATTGTCGCTATGATGCAGTTCAACATGTATCACAGCTATACGGTGGACGAGCATACGATCCAGACCATCGTCAACCTTGCCCAGATCGAGCGCGGAGAGTTGATCGAGGAATTGCCGCTCGCCTCATCCATCCTCAAACGCGGGGTCAACCGCAAGGTTCTGTATGTCGCCTTGCTGCTGCACGATATCGCCAAGGGGCGGCCTGAAGATCATTCGATCCTGGGCGCCAAGATCGCCCGCAAGGTAGCACCGCGGCTGGGGCTTAACAAATCCGACAGTGAAACTGTCGAATGGTTGGTGCGGTATCACCTGCTGATGTCCGACATGGCACAAAAGCGCGACATTTCCGACCCGCGTACCGTCCGGGATTTTGCCAAGGCAGTGCAGACCGTCAAGCGGCTGGACTTGCTGACGGTTCTGACCGTCTGCGATATTCGCGGTGTCGGGCCGACCACCTGGAACAACTGGAAAGCCACGCTGCTCAGGGCGCTCCACAAGGAAACCAAACGGGCATTGGAAACCGGGATGGAGGATCTCAACCGTGCCAATCGGGGCGCGGAGGCCAAGAAGGCTCTGCGCGAGGCGCTGGAGGAGTGGTCCAAGGTTGATCTCAAAACCGAGACCGGGCGCCACTATGACCCCTATTGGCAGGGTCTGAACTTGTCGACCCACATCGAATTCGCAGACATGCTGCGGGTTCTGGACGAAAGCGGCGATGAAGGCGCGATGGAAATCCGGCTGCAACCAGACGAGGATCGCGACGCCACCCGTGCCTGTTTCGCGATGGGCGATCATCCTGGCATTTTTGCCCGCATTGCCGGTGCACTTGCCTTGGCCGGCGCCAATGTGGTCGATGCCCGAAGCTATACCACCAAGGACGGCTATGTGACCGATGCCTTCTGGATACAGGATGCAGAAGGCCATCCGTTCGAAGCCTCGCGCCTTCCTCGCCTCACCCAGATGATCCACAAGACGCTGAAAGGCGAAGTGGTGGCTCGGGATGCCTTTAAGTCGCGTGATAAGATCAAGAAGCGCGAAAAAGCGTTCAATGTGCCCACACACATCACTTTCGACAATGATGGGTCAGAAATTTACACGATCATCGAAGTGGACACACGCGACCGGCCCGGGCTGCTTTATGATCTGGCGCGCACTCTGGCTGCCGCGAATGTCTATATAGCAAATGCAGTCATTGCCACATATGGGGAACAGGTGGTCGACACGTTCTATGTCAAGGACATGTTTGGTCTGAAGTACTACTCGGACAGCAAGCAGCGTGGACTTGAATCCAAGCTGCGCAAGGCGATCACCGAAGGCGCTGAGCGGGCCGCGTCATGAAGCCCATCAGACTGCTTTCGGGGCTGTTCACGGTCGGGTTCTGGACCCTCGCCAGTCGAATTTTGGGGTTTCTCAGGGAAATTCTGTTGGCCGCCTATATTGGCCCCGGCCCGGTGATGGACGCCTTTGTCGCCGCGTTCCGCCTACCCAACATGTTCCGCCGTTTTTTCGCCGAAGGCGCGTTCAATGCAGCTTTCGTGCCTATGTTCTCGAAGCGGTTGGAAGGTGGCGAAGACGCCGAAAGTTTTGCACGGGCCGCGTTCAACCTGCTGGGCGCGGCGGTTCTGGCGCTGGTTGGGCTGGCGATGATTTTCATGCCGGCTCTGGTCTGGGTCACGGCCGAAGGTTTCTATGGAGACGAACGTTTCGAGCTGGCCGTCGGCTATGGATATGTCGTCTTTCCCTATATCCTGTTCATGTCGCTGGCAGCGCTGTTTTCCGGAGTGCTGAACGCCACCGGTCGGTTTGCCGCTGCCGCCGCAGCCCCCGTCCTGCTGAACATCTTTGCCTGTGCGGCAATGATTTTGGGCGCCGTTCTTGGTGGCGATGTCATCAACTGGTTGATCTGGGTGATCCCTCTTGCGGGTATCGCGCAATTGACACTTGTCTGGGTTGCGACAGAGCGCGCGGGAATCAGCATCCGACCCGGCCTGCCCCGCCTTTCCCCCGAGATGCGCCATATGGTGCGCATTGCACTGCCCGCTGCGTTGGCGATGGGCGTAACCCAGGTGAACCTTGTTGTCGGGCAACTGGTGGCGTCAAAAACCGAAAAGGCGGTGAGCTGGCTATTTGCGGCCGATCGTTTGTACCAACTCCCGCTCGGGGTCGTGGGCATTGCTGTCGGGATCGTGTTGCTTCCCGATCTGTCACGCCGATTGAGGGCCGGGGACGATATCGGAGCACGCGATGCGTTTTCGCGTGCTGGGGAGTTTTCAATGCTCCTGACACTTCCCTCCACCGTTGCATTGGTGGTCATTCCGCTGCCTCTCGTCTCGGTCCTGTTCCAACGCGGCCATTTCAGTGCCGAAGACAGCGCCGCCACCGCCCTCGCCGTTGCCATCTACGGATTAGGTTTGCCAGCCTTCATGCTGCAGAAACTGCTGCAACCGCTCTTCTTCGCCCGCGAAGACACCAAATCGCCTTTTCGTTATGCGGTCGTCGCGATGGTGATCAACGCCACGCTCGCGTTTGGCCTCTACCCGGTCATCGGTTGGATCGCCCCGGCGATTGCGACCTCGGTTGCCGGCTGGGTCATGGTTCTACAACTTTCCTTGGGTGCACGCCGCATGGGTGAGGTCGCGCGGTTCGACGACCGGTTCCGCAAGCGCGCCTGGCGGATTGCCGCAGCATCCGCGATTATGGGTTTTGTACTGATTGCCATCGTATCGCTGTTCGACTGGATTTTTGCCGTGCCAAGCTGGAGATACATGGCTTTGCTAGGTTTAATTGCCATCGCCGCAGTCGTCTATTTCGGTTCGGGCCAGGCACTCGGCGCCTTCCGTATGTCCGAATTCAAACGGGCGATGCGCAGGTCATGAGCAAGCTCGACCTTCCCGCAGGCACCGTTGTGTTCCGCCCAGGTCAAGAGTGTCCAGGATTTGTTCGGCTGGCCCAAGGTACGATCCGGGTAACACTGACGGCCCCGAATGGTCGCGAAGTTGTCCTTTATCGTGTGAATCCCGGTGATGTCTGCCTGCAAACCTTCGCCTGCCTCACCGAGGGCCGCAGTTATTCTGCCGAAGGAGTGGCCGAAACGGCGGTCAAAGGCGAAATCATCCCTCATGCGGCCTTTCGTTCGGCCATGGCCTCGGATGAAGGTTTTCGAACCGAGGTCCTGACTGCCGTCGCCCGCCGTTTTGCCGATTTCGAACAGCTTGTCGAAGAGGTCGCCCTGACCGGTTTTGACGCCCGGCTCGCCCGCGTCCTGTTGCGGCTTGCAAAAGAAGGGGTGGTACAGGCCACGCATGAGGCGCTGGCCACCGAAACCGCCTCGGGTCGGGCCTTTGTCAGCCGCCGTCTAGCGGAATTTGCCCGCCTCGGTCTGGTCGAATTGGCACGCGGGAAGGTCACAATACTGGACACAGCCGGATTGGAGCGACTTACCGCCGAAGAACGGTGACACTGTCACCGACCAGGTTCCGAAATGGGATCATAACGGACCCATCAACTACATCTGATTTCGGAGAATCATCATGATCCGCAACGAAGGAACCTTTGATCGCGCCGCCCGTGTTCTGCTGGGCCTCGTCCTTCTGTCACTCACCGTCATCGGCCCGCAAAGCATGTGGGGTCTGATCGGGATCATCCCATTGGTGACAGGTGTATTCGGGTATTGCCCGCTGTATCACATCTTGGGTCTCAACACCTGTCCCATGAAGAAATAAGATCTTTGCGCCGGGTCAGTCCCGGCGCAAACGACTGACAATCCGCGCCCATCCACCCGGTGCCAGAAAGAACGACAAACCGAATCCTGTGGCAAACCCACCCAGATCGGCGACCCAGTCCCCGGTGCCGCCAAAGAGCAGGCCGAACAGCAGTTGCAACCCCATCAGCACCGCAATAAGGCTGAAGGCGCGCGCCTGATTAGCGCCCACCAACGACAGCTTGCGCCACAAAAGCCAGGTGAATGCCCCGATCAAGCCGTAGACGGCGGGAAACCCACCGATCAATGGGTAGCGCGGATCGAGGAATATGGCATAGGCCAGCGCACCTCCGATGCCCGAAAGAACAAAGATCAGGATCATCGCCACGCTGCCGAATACCTCACCGACCATCTTGCCCATTGCCAGGACGAAGACACACACAAATACCGCCTGTGTGAAACTGCCATGGACAAAGGGGTAAGTGACAAATCGGATCACATGCTCGATCGGCCAGCGCCCAGTCTCGACCATCCAATCAAAGATATCGGCGGAGAATGCATAGGACTGAATCGCCGCCAATCGCCAGCCAACCGCTTCTGGCCCGCCGACCAGCCCGCGCGCACCAACCGTAAAACTCAGTTCGACCCCCATGATGAACAGAACCAGCGCCACCACCACGGGCGGCAACGGGTTTACTGCTGGGGTGTAATGGTCACTGCTCATGGGCTGGCCTTTCGCGGCTGTTGACGTCCCTTGACCTCATGGGTAAGCGACGGAAGCCGATT
>NZ_JBXWSF010000114.1:0-9124 GCF_059613285.1 Ruegeria sp. BHSB058
CGCGAACAGATGAAAGAGCTGGGCATTCGCGTCACCCGTGGCATGGCCAACCGGATCGAGGCGGAACAGGTCGCCATCTGGTTCGGCATCCTCGTGCTGATCGTGGTCGAGGTCGGCCTGATCACACCGCCGGTGGGCATGAACCTGTTCATCATCAACGCCATGGATCAGACAACGCGCATGATCGACACCTACAAGGCGGTTCTGTTCTTCGTGGCCTCCGACATCATCCGGGTAATCATCCTTGTCGCCTTCCCGGTGATCACGTTGTTTCTATTGCCGGGCTGAGAACGTTCAACCCGGTCTGACCTGTCGCGCACCGGCCCAGCCGGAACGCGGCGGCGTGGGAGAGGGCGATGGCACAGTATGTTGCACATGACGTTATCCGCGAGGACAGGGTCGATGGCGCGATCCTCCTGCGCTCGGCCCATGAGCTGCCCGAACCCGCCCACAAGACGACCGACTGGCTGCACCACTGGGCCGCCGCCTGTCCCGAGGCGGTGTTTCTGGCCGAACGCAGCGGACCGGGCTGGCGCGAACTGCGCTATGCCGAGGCGCTGGACCGGGTGCGCGCCCTTGCCGCCGGTCTGCTGTCGCGCGGTATGGGGTCGGATACGCCCATCCTCATCCTCTCGGGCAACAGCGTCGACCACGGTCTGCTCAGCCTTGCCGCGCAATATGTCGGGATTCCCACGGTGCCGGTGGCCGAGCAATATTCCCTGATTCCCGGCGCGCTCAAACAACTGCACCACATCCTCGACCTGATCCGCCCGTCGATGATCTATGCCGAGGATGGCGAAACCTTCGCCGCAGCCCTTGGCATGGAGGGCATGGGCGGACGCCAGATTGCAGTTTCACGCAACGCAGGGCAGGGGATGTCCCTGCTCTCCGACCTTGCAGCCGCCAGTGCCGATATCGACGCCGCCGCCGCGCGGGTCGGCCCGGATACGGTGGCCAAGATCCTGATGACGTCCGGGTCCACGTCGAATCCCAAGGGCGTTCTGACGACCCAGGGCATGATGTGCGCCAATCAGGCGCAATACACGCAGGCCCTGCCGTTCCTCTCAGAACGCCCGCCGCGCCTGGTGGACTGGCTGCCCTGGAACCATGTCTTTGGCGGTTCGAACAACTTCAACCAGATGCTGGCTTTCGGCGGTGCGCTTTATATCGACGGCGGCAAGCCCGCTCCGGCGCTGATCGGCAAGACTTTCGAGAACAACCGCCTGATGAACGGTACCATCGCCTATAACGTGCCAGTGGGCTTTGCCCAGCTCCGCAACGAGATGCGGCAGGATGAGGCGCTGAAACGCAACTTCTTCGCCGATCTCGACATGCTGTTCTATGCGGGCGCGTCACTGGCACCCGATGTCTGGCAGGATCTGACCGACATGGCGCTCGAGGTGCGAAAGGAACCGCCCCTGATCACCACCTGCTGGGGCATGACCGAAACCGCGCCCGCCTGCATCTTCCAGCATGTCCCGGCCAACCTGCCGGGTATCGTCGGGGTACCGCTGCCGGGCGTCACGGTCAAGCTCGTCCCCGAACAGGACGGGCGGTACGAGGTGCGCGTCAAAGGCCCCAACATCTTCCCCGGCTATCACAACGACCCCGTCAAGACCGCCGAGGCGTTCGACACAGACGGCTTCTTTTGCAGCGGCGACGCCATGACGCTGGTGGATGCGGCCGACATGAATCGTGGCCTGCGCTTCGCTGCCCGTATCTCCGAGGATTTCAAACTCGCCTCGGGCATCTGGGTGCGCGCCGCCGCGCTGCGCCTCGAACTGCTTGCCGCGCTTGCGCCGCTGGCCGCCGATGTCATCGTGACCGGACCGGATCGCGAAGAGGTCGGCCTGATGATCCTTCCGACACCAGTGCTGTCCAAGGGCCTGAAGGCGCACGAGGGCGCATTCCTGCCCGGAGACAAGGCCGCGGACATCTCGGCACGGCTCGGCAAGGCCAACGGCGACAAAGGCTCTTCCGCCCGCATCACCCGCGCCCTGATCCTGTCCGAACCGCCCTCGATGGCGGATGGCGAGGTCACGGCCAAGGGCAACCTGAACTTCGCCAAACTGCTCGCCCGCCGCGCCGTGCTGGTCGAGAGGCTGTACGAAACGGCCGATCCGGCGACAATTTATGTGCAATAAAATGCATGAAGGGAAAATTCAGATAGGCACTATCTTGCATAAATGAGTTTAAAGTGCATTATTGCCACCCGAGGGGAGAGGGTGCGCGTGGGCCGGTCGTCAGGGCCGCCCGCGTGCATTCCCCGGGGACATCACTGGGAGGAGCGACCATGAGCGGAAACGCCGCGCAGTACTTTGTGGACCGGCATGTCAGCGAGGGCAACGGATCCCGCCCTGCCTTTCGCGAGGCCGCCGGGCAAAAGCGCACCATGACCTATGGAGAGTTGGCCGATGCCTCGGCCCGCGTGGCTGGCGCCCTGTCCCGCGCCGGCATCCCGCGCGAGGCCCGCGCCGCCATGCTGGTGCTGGATCAGATCGAATTTCCGCCGATCTTCTGGGGCTGCCTCAAAGCCGGCGTTGTTCCTGTTCCGCTCAATACCCTGCTGGCTGCCCCGGTTTATGACGTGATCCTCAACGACAGCCGCGCCACCTGCCTGTTCGTGTCGCAGGAGCTGTGGCCCGTGGTGCAGCCCGCCGCCCAGGCTTCGCCCCACCTGACCCATATCGTGGTGATCGGCACCGCCCCGGACGGCACGCAAAGCTTCGATACCTTCATGCAGGGCGCGTCGCCCGCCGAAACTGTCGAGGCCTCGGACGACGACACCGCATTCTGGCTCTACTCCTCCGGCTCCACCGGCCAGCCCAAGGGGGTGCGCCATGTGCACGGCAGCCTCAGGGCCACCGCCGACACCTATGGTGCGCGGGTGCTGCAGATCGAACCGGATGACGTTATTTTTTCCGCCGCCAAACTGTTCTTTGCCTATGGCCTTGGCAACGGAATGACCTTTCCGATGTCGGTGGGCGCCGAAACCATCCTATTCAACGGTCGCCCGACCCCCGAAGGGGTGGTCGGGATCATCGCCACCGAAAAGCCCACCATCTTTTGCGGTGTCCCGACCCTTTACGCCGCGACCGTGGCGCTTTTGGAAAAACAGGGCGCCCCGGATGTGCAACTGCGCCGCTGCATCTCGGCGGGCGAGGCGCTTCCCGAAGAGATCGGGCGCGGCTGGAAACGGCTCTGGGGCGTCGATATCCTTGATGGCGTCGGTTCCACCGAAATGCTGCACATCTTCCTGTCGAACGCGCCCGGCGATGTCGAATACGGCACCTCGGGCCGCCCCGTTCCGGGTTACGAGGTGCGGCTGGTCGACGAGGACGGCGCCGATGTCGGCGTCGGCGGTCTGGGCGAACTGCTGGTGCGCGGCGCGTCCGCCGCCGATGGCTACTGGAACAAGCGCGACAAAAGCCGCGCCACGTTCGAAGGCGAATGGACCCGCACCGGCGACAAATACGAACTGACCTCCGAAGGGCGATATGTCTATTGCGGGCGCACCGATGACATGTTCAAGGTTTCGGGCATCTGGGTTTCGCCCTTCGAGGTCGAACAGGCCCTGATCTCGCACCCCGCCGTGCTGGAAGCCGCGGTTGTTGCGGCCCGCGATTCTGACGGGCTGGAAAAACCCAAGGCTTATATCGTGCTGAAACAGGATGGTTCGGACGGGCTGGCCGACGAGTTGCGCACCTTCGTCAAGGACAAGGTCGGCAAGTGGAAATACCCCCGCTGGATCGATTTCGTTGATGACCTGCCCAAGACCGCTACCGGTAAAATTCAGCGCTTCAAACTGCGGGAGGACGGGTGATGTTCGACTGGGCGCAAACGCCTTCGCAGCCGCTGACCGTCAATGGTGTTGCGCTTGAATATGCCTGTTACGGCCCGCCACCGGATCAGACGCCAACCATCCTCCTGCTGCACGAAGGGTTGGGATGCGTCGCGCTGTGGCGGGATTTCCCGCAGGCTCTGGCAGATCGAACCGGCCTTGGTGTTCTGGTCTATTCCCGGCAGGGATACGGTCAGTCCGATCCGATCAGCCTGCCGCGCCCGATCCATTTCATGACGGACGAGGCGGTGAATGTCCTGCCGCACATCCTCGATCAGGCGGGCATTCAGCACTGCATCCTGTTTGGTCATTCCGACGGCGGCACCATCGCCGCGATCTATGCCGGCAGCGTCGAGGATTTCCGCGTGCGCGGCCTGATCCTCGAAGCGCCGCATTTCTTTACCGAACCGATGGGTCTGGCCGAGATTGCCCGCGCGCGCGAGGCGTTTCAAACAACCGACCTGCGCGACCGGATGGCCAGATACCATCGCGATCCCGAAGGGGCATTTCGCGGCTGGTGCGATGTCTGGCTTGATCCCGATTTTACAGGCTGGAACGTGGCAGAGGTCATCGACTATATCCGCGTGCCCATCCTGGCCATTCAGGGCCGCGACGACCAATACGGCACCTTGGCGCAGATCGACGAGATCGAGGCCCGAACATATTGCCCCGTCGACACGGTGATCCTCGATTGCCGTCATGCGCCGCATAGCGAAGCATCCGAACAGACGATGGAGGCGGTGGCAGAATACTGCACCCGCCTTCTGCGTATCGAAGCCGCAGAAATCATCACGGCCTGATCATGACCGTCACCCGCGACATGGCGCCTTACATTCCGGGTCTGACCGCGCGGCCTGCCCCGGACGCCTTCGCGGCAATCCGCGACACCGTCACGCCGGATATGACCATCAATGACATCGCTGTGTCGGAAGCATGGCGCGCCGGGTGGGAGCTGCTGGAGCAGGGATGTTTCTGGGAAGCCCATGAAGTGTGGGAGCCGGTTTGGCTGAGCCTGCCGCCCAACTCGGTCGAACGGCATTTCGTTCAGGCCTGCATCCAGTTTGCAAACGCCTGCCTGAAACACCGGATGCAGCGCCCGCAAGCTGCCGCCCGCCTTGTCAAGCTGGCGCGCGAGCACCTGAAAAGTTGCAGGGACCGTGGCGTCATTCTCGGCATTGATTCCAGTGAACTGGACCAGAGATTGGACCGGATTCGGCCGGATTTTCGGGATGTGCAAAATAATGCATAACTTTATGACTGAAAAAGACGCATTTTTGCCTAATGATTCTAATACTTTGAAAAATATGGCGTGAAAATATGCATTATTTTGCCTATTGCTACTTGCTGAACCCCGAGCTGCGCAATAAACTGCACCGAAATGTCCCTTTGAGGAGCCTGAAATGACCCAACGCATCGACTTTCAGACCGACCCCTCGAAATACCGCCACTGGCGGGTCGAGTATGATGGCGAGATCGCCAACCTCTTCATGGATGTGGATGAGCAGGGCGGGCTGTTTCCGGGTTACGAGCTCAAGCTGAATTCCTATGACCTTGGCGTCGATATCGAACTGGCCGATGTGGTGCAGCGGATGCGGTTCGAGCATCCCGAAGTCAAGGTCGTGGTGATGCAGTCCGGCAAGGACCGCGTGTTCTGCGCCGGGGCCAACATCCGGATGCTGGGCGGTGCCAGCCACGCGCACAAGGTCAACTTCTGTAAATTCACCAACGAAACCCGCAACACTTTCGAGGCGGCGGAAGAGGACTCGGGCCAGAAATACATCGCCGCCGTCAAAGGCTCCTGCGCCGGGGGCGGATATGAGCTGGCGCTGGCCTGCAACTACATCATGCTGACCAATGACAGCACCTCGTCCGTGGCATTGCCCGAGGTGCCGCTGCTGGCGGTTCTGCCCGGCACCGGCGGCCTGACCCGCGTGACCGACAAGCGCAAGGTGCGCCGGGATCTGGCCGATGTCTTCTGCTCGGTCGAAGAGGGCGTGCGCGGCCAGCGCGCCGTCGACTGGAAACTGGTCGACGAGATCGCCCCCAACTCGAAATTCGACGAGGTGGTGCAGGACCGCGCCCGCGAGTTTGCCGCCGTCTCGACCAAAGCGCCGGCGGACAAGGGCATCGCACTCACGCCGCTCAACCGCACTTTCGGCGACGACGGTTCGGTCACCTATTCCACCGTCGAGGTCACAATCGATCGCGCCGCGGGCCGCGCCACCATCACCATCAACGGCCCGCAAGAGGACGCGCCCGCCGACATGGGCGCGGTCCAGGCCCAGGGCGCGGACACCTGGATGCTGCGCCTCGCCCGCGAGCTGGACGACGCCATCCTGCACCTGCGCCTGAACGAGCGCGAACTCGGTCTCGTCGTGTTCCAGACCCAGGGCGACCCGGCCCGCGTATTGGCCCATGAACAGCTGCTTCTGGACAACGCCGGTCACTGGCTGGCCAACGAGATCCTGAAATACTGGAAACGCGTGCTGAAACGCGTCGACATGACCTCGCGCAGCCTTGTCGCCATCGTCGAACACGGTTCCTGTTTCGCCGGGGTGCTGGCCGAATTGCTCTGGGCCGTCGACCGTTCCTACATGATGCTGGACGAGTTCGAGGGCGACAACCGCCCGCTGGCCGCCATCACGCTCAGCGCCAGCAACTTCGGCACCTATCCGATGGGCAACAACCTGTCGCGCCTCGCCACCCGCTTCTGGGGCGATCCCGGCGCCGTGGACAAGCTGAAGGACCACATCGGCGAACCGTTCGAGGCGCAGGAGGCCGAGGAACAGGGCCTTGTCACCTATGCCTACGACGATATCGACTGGGAGGACGAGGTTCGCATCTTCATGGAAGAACGCGCCAGCTTCTCGCCCGACGCGATGACCGGGATGGAGGCGAACCTGCGCTTTGCCGGTCCCGAAACGATGGAAACCCGCATCTTCGGCCGCCTTACCGCATGGCAGAACTGGATCTTCCAGCGCCCCAACGCGGTCGGTCCCGAAGGCGCATTGCAGCGTTACGGCACCGGCCTGCGCGGCGAATACAACATGGAACGTGTATAAGGGGCCCGGGCCCTTGGCGGAGGAAAGACATGCTTGACCTGATCAACGTAAGTTACGACACCCAGATCCCCAACAACGTGGGCCTGAGCCAGGACAAGAAGGTGCTCAAGGCGCTGGAAAAGTGGCACCCCGGCTATATCGACTGGTGGAACAAGCTGATCCCGCGGGACTTTCAGGAATCGCTGGTCTACCTGCGCACCGCCGTCAGCGTCGATCCCAAGGGCTGGGCCAAGTTCGACTACGTCAAGATGCCCGAATACCGCTGGGGCGTGCTCCTGGCGCCGCAGGTCGAGGAACGGATGATCCCCTGCGGCGAGCACGCGGGCCAACCCGCCTGGCAAGAGGTGCCGGGCGAATACCGCAACCTGCTCAAGCGCCTGATCGTGATCCAGGGCGACACCGAACCGGCCTCGGTCGAACAACAGCGCCTGCTGGCGCTGACCGCGCCGTCGCTTTACGACATGCGCAACCTGTTTCAGGTCAACGTCGAAGAGGGCCGCCACCTCTGGGCGATGGTCTATCTGCTGCACAAGTATTTCGGCCGCGATGGCCGGGAAGAGGCCGACGACCTGCTGCGCCGCCAGTCGGGTTCCGAAGAAGCCCCCCGCATGCTGGGCGCGTTCAACGAGGAAACGCCCGATTGGCTCAGCTTCTTCATGTTCACCTATTTCACCGACCGGGACGGCAAGATGCAGCTTGAATCGCTGGCGCAATCCGGTTTCGACCCGCTCAGCCGCACCTGCCGCTTCATGCTGACCGAAGAGGCGCACCACATGTTCGTGGGTGAAACCGGCGTTGGCCGGATCATCCAGAAAACCTGCGAGGTGATGAAGGAAAACGGCATCGACGATCCCTATGACGTGGGCAAGATCCGCGCGCTGGGCGTGATCGACCTGCCGACAATTCAGAAAAAGCTGAACCTGCATTACACCCTGTCGCTCGACCTGTTCGGGCAAGAGGTGTCGACCAATGCCGCCAATGCCTTCAACGCGGGCATCAAGGGGCGTTACATGGAAAACCGCCTGACCGACGACCACCAGCTTCAGGCCGACACCTATACCGTCTGGGATCTTGAGGACGGCAAGGCGGTCCAGAAACAAGTGCCCGCGTTGACCGCGATCAACATGCGCCTGCGCGACGATTATACCAAGGATGCCGCAGGCGGCGTTGGGCGCTGGAACAAGATCATCGAAAAGTCGGGCATCGACTTCGAACTCAAGCTCCCGCACGAGGCATTCAACCGCAAGATCGGCGTCTTTGCCGACAAGCTGTTCGATCCCTCCGGCAAGGTCGTCAGCGGCGCAGAATATGACAAGGGCCTGCCCGACTGGCTGCCTACTCATGCCGACGGCGATTTCATCCAGTCGCTGATGAAACCCTGTTACGAGCCGGGCCAATACGCCCGCTGGATCGCGCCGCCCAAGGTGGGCATCGACAATCGCCCCGGCGACTTCGAATATGTGAAACTGCACATGGCGTAACACAAGAAACCCGGGCCAGGTGCCGCTAACGGTAACAAAATGTGACGAAAACCGGATTGACGGACTCACCATTTTTCCGTTTTTTGGGACCTGGCTTGTTCAGAAGGGGAGACCCGCAATGCAGATCGACCGCACCAAGGCTGAGACACCCAATCTCAAGGCTCTCGCTGGTCAGGTATCCGCGCTGCAAGGCCCCTGTGTCGGCTGTTCCGATTGTGTCGGGCTGTGCGCAGCCCTGATCGACACGCTGGTTCTGCCCGACGTCATCCTGACCAAGAGACGCGAGAGTTCATGAACCAGCCGCTCAAGCAGCACCTGATCGACCCCGAAATCTGTATCCGTTGCTACACATGCGAGATGACCTGCCCCGAACAGGCCATCGAACATGACGACATGAACGTGGTGGTGGATGCCGACAAATGCAAATTCTGCATGGATTGCATTCCCGTTTGCCCCACCGGTTCCATCGACAACTGGCGCGTGGTGGCCCAGCCCTATTCGCTGCAGGACCAATACGGCTGGATGGACCTGCCCGAGCAGGAAGAGATGACGGGCGACGAAGGGCTTGAAGCGCTGGACGACTCGATCGCCGCCCTGCTGGCCGAGGCGCACAAAGGCGCAGGGGGCAAGGCCAAGGCGCCGCAGTCGGCCTCAAAACCCACGATCAACATGTACGGCCTTGGCAAGCCCGCGCAGGCCAGGGTCACCGGCAACTTCCGCCTGACGGTCGAAGACAGCGA
>NZ_JBXWSF010000115.1:0-8928 GCF_059613285.1 Ruegeria sp. BHSB058
GTCACCCCGATCCGCGCGATCAGGTCGAACCAGGCCTTGAGCGACGCGGGCATCGAGTAGTTATACATAGGTGCGCAGAGCGCGATAACATCCGCATCGATGATTTCGGCCACCAGTTCATCGGATTCGGCCAGCACGGCGTTCTGGGCGTCGCTACGCTCTGCCGGAGCGGTAAAGCAGGCGTCGATCCAGGCCTCCGAGATGATGGCGGGCGGGTTCACGCCCACGTCACGGTGGGCCACTGCGCCACCACCGGACGCGGACCAACTGTCTTCGAAAATCTGTGCCAGCTCACGGGTGAGCGAACGGTTTTCACGGGCGCTTGAATGCACGATCAGTAGTTTTTTCGACATATCGAGGGTCTCCAATTTATGTCAGGGGGATCAGATTTCAAACCGGTCCGCGCTTAGGCCGGTTGCGGCAAAGGCTTGTGCGATCGAAGGCAGGATGTCCCAGGCCTGCGATGCGATGGCCCAGCCATCGGGGTTTTTGACCAGCAGAAAGGCGCTGATATCTTCGGTGATTTCGCTGCGGTTTTCGTGCATTTCGCACCCCGCCATGGCCACAGCCACATTGCCCGCGACCCAGATATGCAGGCCCACGCCCTTTTCTTCGAAAACGGGGATGGTTCCGTCGTCGCGCAAGCCCGCCATTCGTTCGCCAAAGGCAACTGCGGTCTGGGCCTTGGCCGGGCGGGCCGAGGCAAACAACTGGGCACCCTCGACATAGGCGGCATTCAGCGCTGGCAAGTCAGGCGGGGACGTTTCATCCCAACACAGCGCACGAAACTGGCGCTTGATCAACTGAGCTATTTCGACCCGGTCCCGGGCAATCTGGTATTGTTTGGTCACGCGAAGACTCCGAGTTTCAGGGACAAGAGGAGCTGGGCGATGTCGTCGGCGGCTTGCAGCACCGCGTCATCCCGACCTGTTGCGGCGGAAAGCGTCAGGGATTGTCCTGCCACGCGCCCCGCAACCGGCATGGCCAGAGATGGCAGATCCAGATACGCCCCCAGCATGGTCAGGCTGAGCGCGCGGGCGTTTTCCGAAGCAAACCGATCCGCATCGCCCTGAACCGATGTCAGGGTGGGCGGCAACGACGGAATGGTCGGCATCAATAGCAGCGCATCACCCAGCAGGACGTTCATTGCGCTTTGAAAACCGACGCGGAGAGCCTGCAGCCGCACCAGCTTGCGCGGGTCGACTGGCAGACCTTGTGTTATCCGCCGGTGCACATTGGGGTCCAGATCCGGGTGATCCAGCGCTGTGAACCTGGACAGCACCTCCGGGGCCTCGGCTGCGACCAAAGTGCCTTCCCGCGCGAAAAGGTCCCGTATCTGTGGGAACGCTGGTACGGGGATCGTTTCTATCGCATATCCCGCATTTTTCAGGGCGCCTCGCGCAGCGGACAGCAACGAAGCGATTTCCGGCGCAAGTGGGCCCAAGCTGTTCTCGTCAGGGATCAGAATCCGGTGCGTGGGTCCTGCCTCGGCAATCGGGGGAAGCTTGCGCATCACCGCGTCCAGAGCGCGAATGCCCGCCATATCCCGCGCCATGGGACCTGTCGTGTCCAGCGATGGTGCGAGCGGCAATACTCCTACATTGTCATAGCGACCCATAGTCGGACGAAAGCCATAAATCCCCTGATACGCCGCAGGTACGCGGGTCGATCCCGACGTGTCGGACCCCACCGCCAGATCCGCGATCCCCAGCGCAATGGCCGAGGCACATCCGCTGGATGACCCTCCAGGCACCAATCTGGAATCCAAGCCATTTGCGGGTGTCCCGAAATGCGGGTTCAGACCCAATCCGCTATAAGCGTATTCCGACATGTTGGCGTGCCCCAGCGGAACACCACCTGCTGCAACGATCCGGTGCACCAAGGGCGCGGAACCCGGCGCGGGTTGGGCCTGAAAGGTGCGGGTGCCTGCGGTGGTGGGCAGGCCTTCGATATCAATATTGCCCTTGAGGATGACAACGGCACCATTCAGCCCCTTGCCTGCCTCCGGCAAAGCATCCAGCTGGCGTGCCAGATCCCGTGCGCCGTCCGCCCCTCGGGTCAGGAACACATTGGCAGCAAGGGGCTGACCTGCGCGATCCAACGCGCGGGCAAGATTGTCCTGCGCTGACATCAGAACAGGACGGGCCTGGTGTAATAAGGCAGCTGTTCCACGCGCACTGCATTCGGATCCCTGGCAGCCTCGGCCCGGACATGGGCAGCTATTTCATGCATCGGTGCGAACCAGACATCCCCGCGGTCCAGAATAGCCTCGAGCCAACGCTCGACTTGACGCCAGCGCGCCAGACGGCCGGTCAGGAACGGGTGCCAGATGGCCAGCCAGAAGCCTCCGGCCTCGTACTGCGCCTCGAACTCTTCCCAGAACCCTTCCAGACCTGCGCTTGGCCCTGCGACCGGCATCATGTAACCGATCTCGTCATAATGGGCGAAGGGCGGCCAGTCATCCGTGCCCCAATGCACCGGCAGCTCTACCAGCGATCCCTTGTCCGTATTCATCAGATAGGGGATGTCATCGGCCATCAGAGAGCTTTCATATTCGAACCCGTGTTCGATCATCAGGTCGATCACCGTCTGGTTCACGTTATAAACCGGCGCGCGATAGCCTTTGGGCGTGTTGCCGATGACGCGTTTGTGGCTTTCCAGCGTTTTTTCAAACCACTCGCGCTGTTCCGCTGGGCCATGGGCGGTGGGGTCTTCGTGCAGATAGCCGTGATGGCCAATCTCATGGCCGTCTTTCAGGATCTTCTCCATCGCGTCGGGATATTGTTCCACCACCCAACCCGGCACAAAGAAGGACTGTTTCAGGCCGAACTTGCGATAGGTCTCAAGGATGCGCGGGATCGCCACTGTGGGGCCATAACGGCCCATGGATATCGGATAAAGCCGGTCATGCCCGTCCCTGGGACGCGAGATATGGATCAGGCTGTCGGCGTCGATATCGAAACTGATCGCACAGGCACAGCGCGCGCCATTGGGCCATTTGATCGGGTTCTGGATCATGTTGCTTCTCCTAGTTCCGCCAAGGGTGCAGGTTTCTTCTCGCCCACAGGCGATGCAATACTCCAGGCTGAGGGCGCGCCATATCTCGCGACCGGGGCGGTCCCGGCCTGCTCCCAACGGGAGTACCAATCCAGCAGATAGGGGCGCAGGTCACGGGCCAGGGCCAGCGCGGTATCATCCGGCGGGTTTTGGTCCAATTCGGCCCGCAGGTCATCCAGCAGCTGGTCTTCGGTCACTCCGGTGACCGCGCCCTGATCGACCACCTGTGCGCCATTGACGAAAACGTCACGCACATCTGCAGCCGTTGCCCGACCCACAATCAGTTCGACCGGATCCACATCCGGCGCGCACCAGGGCTGCATCGGGCGCGACAGATCCAGCACCACGGCATCGGCGCAATAACCCGGCTGCAACTGCCCCAACTCATGGGCACGGCCCATCAACGTGGCCCCGCCCTGCGTTGCCAGCGCCAGCACATCGCGCGCGTTCAGTGCTTTGGCCGAACGGTGCGGCGGCGTGTTCATGGCCAGCGCCAAACGCATTTCCGCAAAGATATCCTCCGCCCCACCAAACGTGGTGCCATCCATCCCAAGCGCAACACTCACACCATTGCCGCACATTTCAGCAATCGGCGCTATTCCCGAGCGCAACCGCAAGTTTGAGCCGGGATTATGGCTGACCTGAACGCCGCTGCGGGCCAGATCCTCAATATCCCGCGGCCCCGCCCAGACCGCATGGGCCAGCGAAAGCCGTTCGGTCAGAATGCCCTGATCCGCAAAATGCTGCATCAGATGCTTGCCGCGGACTTGCTGGCTTTCCAAACCCTCGTAAAAACTCTCAAGGGCGTGGGTCTGGATACGGGTGTCCAGCCGCTCAGCCTCCCGTGCCATGCGGGCCAGAACCGCATCCGGCGTCCATTGCGGGCCGGTCGGGCCAAACCAGAATTCGCACAGCCCGCCGCCCTGCGGCACCAACGCATTCATCAGATCGAAATAGGCATCGGGGCTCAGGCGCTTGCGCCCGGCTTCGCTGCAGGCCAGATCGTCGCGCAGGTTTTGCGGCAGAGTGGCCAGAAACCCGGCCTCTTCCCCGGCGCCATGCACGATCCGGTTCTGCCAGCGTTCACCCGGCGCGATGGCTGCACGCAGACCCGCATCGCGGTAGGCCTGCGCCTTTTCCAGCAGCCGAACTTCTCCGCTGTCCCGCGTCACCCCGGCCGAGCACATGTCGACCACGGCCGTCACCCCGGTTTTCAGCAACCGCAGCGCCGAATGGGCCGAGGAGACGTAAGGCGACAGCCCCACCATCGAGGGACCGCAGAACATCCAGGGCTCCAGAAAGTCGTCCCCGACCTTCTGATTGGCAAGCTCGACCCCGTAACAATGGTGATGCGCGTTGATCAGTCCTGGCAGGATGGCACAGTCAGCACCACCATGTTCAGGGAGGCCCGCATAGCGGGCACGCATCTCGGGGGCCAGGCCGATCTCGGCCACGCGGCCGCCACGCAGCAAAACAGCCGCATCCGTGCGCACGTCATCTGCCGAAACAACAACCCACCTACCCCAAAGAAGCGTATCGGCCATCTCCAGTTACCCGTTGACGCGAAAGGTCAAGCCGGCGGGCGAGGTGCCCTCGCCATTCACCGGCGTTACGTCCTGCGGGCAGGCAGACATCACCGCGATCACATCCATATCGGCCCGGAAGGACATGAAGTCACCCGGCTTGGAGACCGGCGGCTGAAAGCTGAGGCTGCCGTCCGGTTGAACCGGAACATTCATCCAAAGGTTGAATGGTGCGGGAATCGCCGGAGCGCGCAGCCCGATGGCAATCATCGACTGGCGCAGATTGTCGGTGCAATTGTCGTGATACGTGCCGCAGCCCAGCTGCTGATACCGGGTATGATCACAGCTGGCGATCACCGTGTCGTGGATGCCGGGCGAGGTATCCTCTGTGATCGTCATCAGCACCCGGCGCAGGTTCGAGGTGATGCCGTCGCCCGCTTTGGGAAAGATCGACAGGATCGAGGTGTGCAGATGCTCCATCGAGCTGTATTCCCGAATGTCATCGGCATTGAAGATCCAGAAATCGCAGACCTGATACCCGGCGGGGTTGAAGATCGTCAGCACCTGCCCCTTTTGGACACGCACCGCACGGCCGCAGCGGGCCGGGATCTCATAGGTGGTGCCTAGCTCGGGCGTACCGCCATTGGGCAAACCCAGATCAAGGCTTTGGTTGGTGCCATCGGGCTGTCCGGTGTCAAAGGGGGAATCCTTCATGGCGCAATCCTTGCTCAACAATTTGTTGCCTCTAAAGACACACCATCCTGACGGCGGCGGAAACTGAGGAAATCTCAGGTCAAAATGAAGGAAAATCGCATCGTGCGGCCCTTGCGGCGGCCGGCCCGGGCCGCATGCGGGCGTAGATGAAAATCTCTCACGCCCAGCATGACATTTCATCGTGTGACAAGACCAGCAGGTCCGTTCAAAACTGCGGCAAATGCCGCTATGCCTTGGTTCACAATAATGGAATTGCCAATGTCAAATCTTCCCCGAGACATCCTGTCGAAACTGCCCGAGGTCACCAGCGACGAAACCCTGTCGAACACTTTCCTGGGCAATGTGGTCGAACTGGCCATCGTCACAGATGACCACGTGAAAACCATGGAAGGGCTGTGCCGTCTCGGTATCGGACCATGGGCAGTATACGAGTTTTCGCCGGAAAACGTGACCGACCAGACCTACAAGGGCGAACCCTGCGAATTCGCGCTGAAAGTGTGCTTTGCCAAATCCGGCAACATGATCTGGGAACTGATGCAGCCGCTTTGGGGGCCATCGATCTTCAGGGACTTCCTGGACAGGAACGGCACTGCCTTCCATCACGTGGCCTATGACTGCAACGACGCGCCCTGGGAAGAGCGTCTGGCCGAATTCGAAAAACGCGGGTTCAAAATGGTGCAATCCGGCAAATGGAAGGGCAAGAACGCATTTGCCTTCTTTGAAACGGAGGACGCCACCGGCACTACGTTTGAGACCTACCACTTCCCCGAAGACTGGGACTATCCAGAACCCGAAAGCTGGTTCCCGGCCAAACCAGAAGGTGAGGTGACATGGTAACCCCGAATACCCCGCCGCTCACCTCGAATGTCGGGTGGAGATTTCTGCCGTATAGAATACTCCCAACTTGCGATATGGTCCCGGGAACTCCACCCGGCATCAGAGCTTGCACATGTCCCGACTTCCCAATCTGAAAAGCGTTCAAGCCTTTGAGGCCGTCGCCCGACACCTGAGCTTCAAGGACGCCGCGGATGAGCTGTGCGTGACGCCCACGGCGGTGTCACATCAGGTCAAATCGTTGGAAACCCATTTGGGCCTGCAGCTCCTGAACCGGTCGAACCGGTTTGTGAGTCTGACCCAGGATGGCGCTGTTTACGCGCAGCATATCTCGACCGCGTTCGAACATCTGGTGGCGGGCACCGATGCGCTGGCCCGCGATGACATCGACGGCGATCTGACCATCTCGACCACCACATCCTTTGCGTCCAACTGGCTGAGCCCGCGGCTGGCGCAATTTGCCGAACTCTACCCCAGCCTGTCGGTCCGCATTTTGGGCTGCGACGAGGTCACCGATTTCAAGGCCGAACCGGTGGACATCGCCATCCGGTACGGGTTTGGCGACTACCCCGGGATGCATTGCGCCTGGGTGCAGGATGATTTCGTCGCCCCCGTCTGCCGACCTGAACTTGCCAAGACGCTGCAAACACCCGAGGATCTGGCCTCCGCCCGTTTGATCCAATATGAATGGTCCGGCTATTCCGATGCGGATCCAAGTTGGCAGAAATGGCTCGCGCAGCATGGTGTCGCGCCCGCCGGGTTCCGCCCCTTCGTGACCTATTCCGAGGAACACATGTGCCTGCTGACAGCCAGCGACGGCCATGGTGTCAGCTTGGTCAGCCTGATCGCCGCGGCCCGCTATATCGCGGACGGGCGGCTGGTCGTGCCATATCCGGCCAAGATCAAAAACAAGAGCTATTATCTGGTTTGCCCGCGTTCCGCTGCCAGAAAATCCAAGATCGAAGCATTTCAGAACTGGCTTCTAGATCAGGCCGATGAATTCCGCGACAGCGAATTCGGGCGTGAGTTCATCGAGTGAAACCCGCGCCGCAGACAGGGCCGGCCAAGCGCATCAGTGTCTGACACCGGCCCCTGCGGGACTGATGCCGGACACACTTGCGGGAGCGATTGCCGGGCCCCGCCGCGGCACGCCCGAAGATCGGGCCGGCCGCCCGGGCGTTCCGCACCCATGTTGGACAAATTTCGTCATCCATGGGCTGAGTTTTACTCACGCCGGCTGAGCGGAATTGACGCCTATAGTTCCAGCACATTTTGAAAGTCGGAGAACCATATGTACCTGCCTATGAAACCGGAAGACGTAGACTTTGCACTGGTCGATGCATTTCATGCGGAAGACCTTGACTGGGCCATGGAATTGCATGAGCCCGAATGCGTTACGCTTGGCTTGCCGCATGAAGGCGCCAGGCTCCAAGAGGGCCGCGCCGCGATCCGTGCCGGATTTGAAAACGGGCTGTTCCGCATCAAAGGGAAAATGTCGCTGACCGTTCGCCACCTGATGGTGAACGGAGACCTGGCATTGATGCGTTCCAGCTGGAAGGTCGTGGGCAAGCTCGACGGCGTCATGCCGGTCGAAGTTGCCCATTCCGGCATCGAAGTTGTCCGTAAACAAGCGGATGGGTCATGGAAGTTCGCCCTCGATCATCCTTGGGGATGCAATCCCAACTCTTTCGACTATTTTGCCTCTCCGCCGGTTGCCGGGGAAATCTTCCGCTAGGGCCGGACCCCGTCAGCTCCGACCCTCCGGCAGGCCGCGCGCTGACGGCCGGCGCCCCATTGACGGGATTATTTTTATCAATCGCAACGGCTTACGGGGGCGGGGCGCGCCCAACAAGCGCGACCCGCACAGCGAAGCGGCACCCCCCGGCGGACGCCCTGCAACCGCTTTTGGACCGTCAGCCGGATCAGCGGTTGCACCGGCGCGCGGGCATTGGCGGGCGACCTGCCCCGCGGCG
This sequence comes from Ruegeria sp. BHSB058, assembly GCF_059613285.1. Classification (NCBI taxonomy): domain Bacteria; kingdom Pseudomonadati; phylum Pseudomonadota; class Alphaproteobacteria; order Rhodobacterales; family Roseobacteraceae; genus Ruegeria; species Ruegeria sp. BHSB058. Next base: position 8,102 of record NZ_JBXWSF010000115.1, read on the forward strand.
GGTTTTGATCTGGCCTTCCACCAGCGATCGGCCGCCTTGGCGCTGTCAACGGTGTAATCTCATGTGGCCATCGAGGTGTATGGTCGAGGTGGAGTTTGGCGACTTCAACCACGCACCACACGGGGACCCCGATGACCAAAACCAACATGGACCTAACCGAGCTTCTGCAAAAGCATGATCAGGGCGATTTGCTGCGCTCGATCGCAGAGGCCGTCCTGCAACTGATGATGGAAAGCGATGTCGACGGCCTGATCGGTGCTGGCCGCCATGAGCGGGCCGAACAACGCACCACCTGGCGCAACGGCTACCGCGACCGTTCTCTGGACACTCGACTGGGTACGCTGAACCTGAAAGTGCCGAAGCTGCGGCAAGGCGGCTATTTCCCCAGCTTTCTCGAAGCCCGCAAGACCTCTGAGCAGGCATTGGTCGCCGTGATCCAGAAGGCATGGATCGGCGGCGTCTCGACCCGTCGTGTCGACGATCTTGTGCAGACCATGGGGCTGAGCGGCATTTCGAAAAGCACCGTGTCAAAGCTGTGCAAGGGGTGTTGTCACGTTAACCCTAGATCGGTTGCTCGTGTCTGGATTTGGACATAGATCGCATCGATGGATTCATCGTCCATCAGCTACAAGCGTCACCGATTTCCTCCTCAGATCACTGCCCACGCTGTGTGGCTGTATTTCCGCTTCAATATGAGCCTTCGCGAAGTTGAAGAGATGAACTACTCCCCAATGTTTGGACAGGTTTTGGCGTAGTTTAAGCTACTCTTTGCTCCTGCTGATCGGTTTGGGTTTCTTCTTTTCTCAGCCAATAGACCACGGCTGGGG
>NZ_JBXWSF010000116.1:0-8846 GCF_059613285.1 Ruegeria sp. BHSB058
GTTCACCGCCAGACCGTCATCAGGTGGATCCGGCAGCACGGGTTGCCGGCGGACATCAGCCGCAAGCCCTGGTTGATTCGAGGTCGCGATCTCAAGGCCTTCCTGGGTCAGCGACAGAACCGAGGCAAACGCAAACTGGAGCTGCACCACTGCTACTGTGTCGGGTGCAAGGGTCCCCGCGCGCCGGACGGCAAAATCGCGGATTACACGCAGCAGACAGCCACGAGCGGCCTGCTGTCCGCTCTGTGCCCGACCTGCGGCAACATCATGAACAGGGCCGTCCGCCGGGCCGACCTCGACGTGATCCGGTCCAAAATCGAGGTCACAATCCAGAAGGCAAACACAAGATTAGTGTCCCCGGCAGAGCCCCCCTTGAATGTCACCTTGGAAGAGGACCGGAAGACCCATGTCAAAAAGCACTCGTGAGAACCTGCGCATCAAGCACAAGTACCTGGTCTGGCTCCAGGTTGCGAAAGGCTTTTCGGAAGCAACGATCGACAAGGCCGCAGCCGCGATCTCGGTTTACGAGGCGTTCCTTGGTGGCAAGGATTTCCGTGCCTTTCACTCCGAACGGGCCCGTGCCTTCAAACGGTACCTGGCGACGCAAAAGAACGTGCGGAACGGAGCACCGTTGTCGCCGTCGACGATCAACAGCACCCTGCGGGAGGTGAAGGCCTTCTTCTTCTGGCTCGCCGATCAGCCCGGCTACAAGTCGAAGATTTCCCACTCCGACACCGACTACCTGACACCGGACCAAAAGTCCGAGGCAGCCCGGCGGTCGACCCTATGGAAACCGCACCCCTCGCCGGCACAGGTGCAGCACCTGCTTGAACGGATGCCCACGGACAGCGTGCTTCAGCGCCGGGACCGCGCCCTCGTGGCCTTTCTGTTTCTTACCGGCTCCCGGATTGGTGCCGCCATCGGCCTCCGCCTGGGCCATGTCGATCTGCCGAACGCTTGTGTTCAGTTTGACGGGCGCAGCGTCAAGACCAAGTTCGGCAAGTCCTTCACCACTGCTTTCTTCCCGATCGGTGGCCCGGCCGATCAGATCCTTCGCGACTGGATCGGGGAATTGCGCACCACCCATCTGTTCTCGGATGCGGACCCGCTGTTTCCCAAGACACGGGTCGGTGTTGACGGGTCCCGCAAGTTCGCCGCCCTTGGTATCGCACGCGAGCCATGGTCGAACCCGTCCAGCGCGGCGCGCATCTTCAAGCAGGCCTTCACCGATGCCGGGCTGTCGCCGTTCTCTCCGCACCGGGTGCGCGATACGCTGGCGGAACTGACCCGCGAGTATTGCCGCACTCCGGAGGACTACAAGGCCTGGTCGCAAAACCTTGGGCATGACAATGCCCTCACGACCTTCACCTCGTACGGGGCTGTCGGTCCCGGTCGCCAGATCGAGCTGATGGCCCGGTTCCGCAAGCGCGGGCCGCTCGGCGATGATGATATCGAGGTCATCGAGTAGGTTTGGCTTTGGGGGCCACCCGAACCTCGACCAGGTCCGGGGCCAGACGGTAGCCTTGCCCGGGAACGCTTTCGATGATGGCCGTCCCACGGTCCTTGTCCAGGCCCGCCGATGCGAACTTCTTGCCCAGTTCGGTGCGCGACCGGTTCACCCTCTGCCGGACGCCTTCGTCGGAGGACAGGTTCAACATTTTGGCCAGCCGCCTTGCCGGGATCGCGGGGAAGTCGAACGGATCCAGCCCCTGCCCCGCGGCTTCAAGAAACGCGTCGGACAGCACCAGTATCAGCCCGGCCGTTGCCCCCTTGGCGAGAACAACCACGCCGTCGACGCTAGCCGTTTCGCGTTTCCGATCAATCACGATGGTCAGTTTCCGGAACTGATGGGTGTCAATCAGACCGCTCACGACCCCCGGCACCCCGGCAAACAACCGTTCCCTCTGCGCCTCTCCGTATAGTCTGGGCAGGCTGTTTTCGGGAAAGGCGTCCAGCGGTTGCGACCCACGAACGGCTTGCATCACGCCCGCAACCGATGCGCCATGACGTTTCAGAAGATCGGCGATCATCGACAACGACGTCTTTGCGGGCTCGCCAAGGCTGCCCACGGCATCCAGAACGGCCGGATAGTGCTGCGCCAGGACGTCCGCTGAGAGATGTTCGAATTGTTCGGCATTGCGGACATAGGACAGGGCGATCTCCTTGTCCTCGACCCGCTCTCTGCGCCCGTTCAACAGATCAACCCGGTAGGCCTCTTCCGGATCATTAGATTCCAGCCCTGCGGCCAACACTGCAAAACGCCGGTCGATACACTGAGAGCAGCGACCACAATGCACATGTTGCTTGGTCTGGTTGTGAACATCCGCGCAACTTCGGGTATGCCGGATTTGATCTGCCGCGCCCAATCGCGCAATCGTCGATACAACCTCCGTCTTCGTGCGCCAGAAGAACGGGTTGTCGACCCTCATTCCGCCATCGAACACTTGTGACAGGAACCCGGTCATCAGGGTCAGGGTCCTGGGATGCGTGGTTCGTGTCGCACGGGTTCCCAACACGTTGCCGACCGGCGGCAGATTAAGGCTGACAATACCGTTCTCGTAAAACGACACGCGATCCCGCCCAAAAGCCTGCGCGGTCATCGCTCCCAACACTGCAAACAGGAAAGACCGGCTTCGATGCGTACCTTCCCTGGTTTTGCCCCCGACAAGCTGGATATGCACCGGAACATGGCGGGAGAGGTCCCTTCCATGTTCATCTGAGAGGTATTCCTGCAAGTGCCGTTGAACTGGCGCTATCTTGGTGGCCGAGAAATGACTGACTAGGGCAGTTCTCTGTTTTTGCTCGACGATCTCTTCGAGCGCACCTGCAAAGGAATCCAGACCACCGGAAAACATCAGAATGCGATCCGCTTTCCAAGCGCTCTTACCGCCGAACTTGAAAAACCGGTTTCGCTCCGCATCAGGATAGAGACGTGTGGTAAACGTGAACTCGAACCGGTCGCCACTCAGGAACATCAGCAGGTCTTCCAGAGCCTGTCCTACTCCGGCCCCCTGCCAATGCGGCAGGTCCCGAACCGGCATCTCCACCACGAACCGCCGATGCCACCGTTTGCCCATGTGCTGAAGCACGGGACCGCCGCGGCTCACGGCTGAATCCACCGCGTAGACCAATGCCGCGAGTTCGAGCAGATCCAGCGCCCGGTCTGGCAACCCGGCAACCATCTGCCGGTTCAGTTGTGAAATGCGAAGTGAAACGCCATGTTCCTGGCCATCAAGATCAAAACGCAGGACCTCGTCCCCGCCGGCCTTGGTCAGCGGAGCGAGCAGGCGAACCCGGTGCTCAGGCTGCGCGGCGCCGTCCAAGTTCCGACCTCATTTTTTTGAAGGCATATCTCGTGAAGCCGTTGATGGCCTCCTGATCCAGCCTATGCTCTTTCCAGACGGTCTTGCCGTACCAGCCGCCCGCGAACTCCTGCACGATTCGGGAGGCCTCGAACGTGTGCTGTGCCAGCGCTTGCTGGAACTGCACACGTTCGGCATCGGAGGCGAACCTTTTGTCCTCTCCGGTATGATTGGCCAGTTCACGGCTCAGGTAGTAATCCAGCGACCGGTAGGTGAGCCTGGCGAAGAAATCGCGGGCCAGATGCGCGAAATGCTGGCCGCTGCCGAAAGACGCCAGGGCTCGCCGGATTTCCGCTGGCGTGGGCTCAAACAGCGTCGGCAGCCGGTCGTGAAGCTGGACCGACAGGCTTTCCAGCAATGCACCCTTTGCCAAGTCCGCCGCATCGGATGACCGGCCATGTTCAAACGTATTGCGGTCAATCGCCCGGCTCAACCCGGCCAACAGGTCCGTGACCGACTGCACATCGGCACCATTGATACCAAGTTCCTTTAGGAACGCGTGATACTCCGGCGACCGCGCCTTGAGCGGTGCGTTGACCAGCAGGCCGGAAATGAACTGGAAACCCGGATCATCCGAAGCCCGCGCCAGATCCCGCTCCGAGGCATGTACAGCGGCTTCTGCAATCCGTTCGACCGGCGCATCCGCGTCCAGCAGGCCCACGACCTCGCGCCACTTCTTCGACTGCGGCAATGTCCCCAGCCTGATATGGCCCATACGTTTTCCTCCCGTTCACCCAAGGGTTGAATCAGGCAACATCGAAAAGCAACGAAAAAAGAAGAAAATCATGCCCGCAAGCTTACCCCACGCTTACCCGAAGACATGACGTGCGCGGAGGATGTCGTGTAAGTTATTGAAAACAGTGGTGAGCCGTGCAGGATTCGAACCTGCGACCCACTGATTAAAAGTCAGTTGCTCTACCAACTGAGCTAACGGCCCACTCTTTTGGATCTTTTCGATCCGTGGCGCTCTGTAAGGCATTTTACCGGTCAGGTTCAAGGCCTTATTTGCACCGCGCGCCCCCTTTGGTTCAGAACCATCCGGCGACCCGATAGGCGGCCTAATTAGGGAGGTGGCGCGAGGGGGTCAAGCCCTTTTTTGGCGAAATATCGCGACAGGCTGGATTCATCACTACAGCAGCGCTATATGCCCGCCATGCAGGATCAGACACATACCGGATTACCATTCATGAAGATGCACGGGCTGGGCAATGACTTTGTCATTGTTGATGCGCGAGCGCATGAAATCGGAATCACCCCGGCTGCGGCGCAAGGGATCGCGCATCGCCAGTTCGGGGTCGGCTTTGACCAATTGGCCGTGATCCAGAACGGCAAGGGCGATGCGCATCTGGTCTTTTACAACGCCGACGGCACGACCTCGGCCGCCTGCGGAAACGCGACCCGTTGCGTCGCACGCCACTTGATGACCGAGACCGGCAAGACCGAGTTGGTGCTGACCACCGACCGCGGCGAGCTGCGCGCAAGGGACGTAGGCGACGGGCTGACTTCGGTGAACATGGGACAGCCTCAGCTGGACTGGCAGGATATTCCACTGGCCGAAGACGTGGACACGTTGGAGCTGCCGATCGAAGGCGGGCCGGTCGCCACAGGTATGGGCAATCCACATTGTACCTTCTTCGTCGAGGATGCCGAGGCGATTCCGTTGACCGAATTCGGCTCGCGTTATGAATATCACCCGCTTTATCCGCAGCGGACAAATGTTCAGGTGGCCCAGATCGTTGGCCCCGACCATATCCGTATGCGCGTGTGGGAGCGGGGCGTCGGCATTACGCTGGCGTCCGGTTCTTCTTCCTGCGCGACCGCCGTCGCGGCGGCGCGGCGCGGACTGACGGGGCGCAAGGTGCGGGTTGATCTGGATGGCGGCACGCTTTGGATCGAGTGGCGCGAAGACGGGGTCTGGATGACCGGGCCGACCTGCCATGTGTACTCGGGCACGATGACGCCTGAATTCCTGGACGGGCTGAAATGAACCCGCCCAAATTCACAACGCTCGGCTGCCGCCTGAACGCCTATGAAACCGAAGCGATGAAAGAGCTTTCGCAGCAGGCGGGGCTTGCGGATGCGGTGATCGTCAACACATGTGCGGTCACAGCCGAAGCGGTGCGCAAGGCGCGACAGGAAATTCGCAAGCTGCGGCGGGAAAACCCTCAGGCGCGCCTGATCGTAACCGGTTGCGCCGCCCAGACCGAGCCAGAGACTTTTGCCGCCATGACCGAGGTCGACGCGGTGATCGGCAACACCGAAAAGATGCGCCCCGAAACCTGGAAGGGCATGGCCGCCGATTTCATCGGTCGGACCGAGGCGGTGCAGGTCGATGACATCATGTCGGTCACTGAAACCGCCGGTCATCTGATCGACGGTTTTGGCACGCGCTCGCGGGCCTATGTACAGGTCCAGAATGGGTGTGACCACCGCTGCACTTTCTGCATCATTCCCTATGGTCGGGGCAATTCACGCAGCGTCCCAGCCGGCGTCGTGGTGGACCAGATCAAGCGGCTGGTGGATCGCGGCTACAACGAGGTGGTGCTGACCGGAGTCGATCTGACTTCGTGGGGCGCTGACCTGCCCGCTCAACCCAAGCTGGGCGATCTGGTGATGCGTATCCTCAAGTTGGTGCCCGATCTGCCGCGTCTGCGGATCAGTTCGATCGACTCGATCGAGGTGGATGAGAACCTGATGCAGGCCATCGCGACCGAACCGCGCCTGATGCCGCATTTGCACCTCAGCCTGCAGCATGGCGACGACCTGATCCTCAAACGAATGAAGCGGCGCCACCTGCGCGATGATGCGATCCGCTTTGCCGAAGAGGCCCGCAAGCTGCGCCCCGAGATGACATTCGGCGCCGACATCATCGCCGGTTTCCCGACCGAGACCGAGGCCCATTTCGAAAATTCGTTGAAACTGGTGATCGACTGCGACCTGACCTGGCTGCACGTCTTTCCCTATTCCAGACGTGACGGCACGCCAGCGGCGCGCATTCCGCAGCAAGTCAACGGCAAGGTCATCAAGGACCGCGCTGCACGGTTGCGTGCGACGGGGGATGCGCAGGTCCAAAAGCACGTCGCATTGCAGATCGGAAAAACCCATCGCATTTTGATGGAAACCCCGGTCATGGGCCGGACGGAACAATTCACCGAGGTCCGCCTGAGCCACCCGCAATCCGAAGGTCAGATCGTCACCGCGACGATCAGCGGTGTGTCGGATAGCCGGCTCATCGCCTGAACGCACCTCAAGGCTGGTCAGTTTTCCCCACAGCTGGTCCAAGGATCGCTGTCCTAACCGTGCTGAGTATGAATATGCTTCGTCAGCTTTTGGTTGGCTGGTCGGTCCAGACAAGGATCGGTTCTTGGCGACCGCGCAACTTGTGCCGGCCAGACGGGCTGAGACCCAGCTTACCAGCCCGAGCCAGTGCTTCCGGTTCGGATTGCACGAGCGCCTCGGACAGGGCTATGGCCGCACCGTAGGATTTGGCAAAATCCTGCAATCGGCTGGCGGTGTTGACCACGTCACCGCTTACGGTCAGCTGTCTGTGATGCCGTCCACCGACCACTCCGGTCTGAACGGGGCCAGCGTGGCCGCCCACCCGCAGACCGAGGCCAGGCCAGTCAGCCGCCCTTCCAACGCTTTCATACAAATCTTCGATGAACCGCAAAGCCTGCGTTGCGTCATCGGGTCGAGGTTTCGGCAGACCAAAGACAACCATTGCGCCATCACCGGCGAAATGCGCAATGACCCCGCCCAAGGGCTCCACCGTCTGTTCGACCAGGCCATGAAAAACTCGCAGGAACTGTGCAGTGCCTTCGGGGCCCAGCTGTTCTGAATAGCCAGTAAAATTCTCAACATCGACAAACAGAACGACGGCTGGCCGCGCCGCTGTTTCGAACTGGGGATCGGCGGCGCTTGCAAGCCGTTCCACCAACAGCGGTGAATGATAGAGAGCGAGGTTCGCCGCGCGACGGCGATGTTCCAAAAGCCGCAACCCGGCGCCGAATCCGACCCCGAGCAACAGCGAAAGCAACACAGTTGTCACATCCAGCCACCATCCCGCGATAAACGCGGCCTGCATCACGGCCGCCAGTGCAACTGTCACGGCAGCGGTTCCCGACAGGGCAAGCCAGGGTCGGTTCACTCCGGCCACGATGAACCCCAAGGTACTCGCCACGAGCGCAAGTGCGATATCCCAGAACCACGCAACCGCGTCACGTCGCAACAGGCGCTTTTCAAGCATGTTCGCGGCAAGCGTCGCATGCAGCTCGGCGCCGGGGAAGGCCGCGTCGAACGATGTGGCGTGCCGGTCTCCGAATCCGGTCGCGGTTGCCCCGAGGAACACGATCTTGCCCTCAAGGTCTGCGTCCTGAACCTCTGTGACGGAAAAGGTCTGGAAAGTGCCCCCCGGCCCGTAGAACTTGAGTGGTATCGCCCCCAGCATGTCCAGCGGAATGGTGGATTCTCCGGCCGTCAGCTTCCCTCCGGTAGCAGACAACCACAGTTGCAGATCAAGATCGTTACCTGCATCGGTCAGGGCCGCCATAGCAAGCGCAGGATACCAAACGATACCATCTTGCGTTGCCAGGGGATGCGCCGCGTCAATTCGGCGGACAGCTCCATCTGTGTCGTGGCGCAGAATGACATGGCCGAGAGAGGTTGTACCGCGCAACGCCTCTGTCGGACCCAGTGCAGGCAGAGGATTGCGATGATCCGTGGCGACGACAACCGAAAAGCCTTCCCCATCAAGTTCGAGGAGCGGAGCATCCGAAGACGCCTCTGCAACGCCCAGAACGGCATCAACTCCGGTCAAGGCACCGGCAAGGGCTTGATCATCCTCGCGCGGCTCGATCAGCAGGAAGTCCAATGCAATAACCTTCGCCCCGGCCCGCGCGGCATCCGACACGGCGGCAGCAAGCGTTTTGCGAGGCGGAGGGAAGGTCCCGATCCGGGAAACGGCAGCATCGTCGAACGCAACAATTGCAACACCTTCAGGCGGCGCAATCGGACCGCGCCAAAGGAAGCGGGCATCAAGGAATTGCCCTTCGATCCCCTGCCAGAACGCGCTTCGGCTGCCGGGATGCCAAAGGGCAATGCCCAAACTTGCCAGCATCACCACCACTGCGGCGACGCGGCGTGTGCGCCGGAACCTGTCGCGCGTTACCAATCGGGACCAAGCAATGCGTCGAACCGGTCGATGCGCGCCTGCCCCCACCGTGTGACTTGCCCCATTTCGCCGGAGGAAGTCACGTCAATGCCGTCACCGGGGCCGAGGCGCGCTTCGCCACCATTGGCAAAGACGAATACCGTTCCCTCGCGTGCAAATACTGCGCTTGCGCGGCGCTCAACCTGCATCGCCCATTGCGTCGAACGCACGGCGGCAACGGCGGACGGCGTGCGAATCTGAACGCCGTTTCCGTCCTGAGATGAGAACAGGAACCCGGCTAGCCCGTCGATCAGCCGAAATCCCAACGGTTTCGT
>NZ_JBXWSF010000117.1:0-8604 GCF_059613285.1 Ruegeria sp. BHSB058
CGACTGGATCGTCGAAGTGGTCGACGGCCTGGCCGCCAACGGCCCGGACGGCAACGGCGAAGTCGAAGCCAAGGTCCGCGCCGAAGTCGCAGACCTCTGCGCCCGATTCCCACTATACCCGAACCTCTGAGACATCAGACAGTTCGTGAAAAAACAAACGGCGCCTTACTGGCGCCGTTTTCCTTTTGGTCACCCGAATCTCTCCCGCCGCTGTTGCGCGCATCATGGTTGTATTGAAAGCGCAGGGCCGGGTTCAGAGGTTTGGCGCGGTCGTTCAGATCTCGTCCTTGGGATCTTTCAGTGCCTCTTCCAGCAGCTTTTCGTTACGCGCCTCTTCGATCCGGTTCAGCCGGTCCTCGGCGGAGCGGATGTCGAACCGGTATTTGACCACATTGATCAGGCTCACTGTCAGCAACAGGATGCCCATGCCCCAATACCCCTTTGTTGCAAGCGGCACATCCGTGGACAAGTACAGGGAGATGGCCAGCAAGCCATAGGCGAGGGCGACGCCGGCCCCGTTCAGCATCATGATGAGCGAGTTTTCATTACGGTTATTCATCTTGGTCTCCTATGATTTACTGGGTTAATTCTTTTTGCCCTGGCCATCTGGATCGGCATCCGCCTGAGATTGCTGTTCCAAACGTCGCAACACACTCGCCGCGGTTGAGCGTGTCCCAGGCCCATAACCGGCATCCTCCATCTGTTCGGCCAGCGACGAATGATCGAGTTCCCCGTCAATGTCGCGCAATATCTCGGCTTGCTCGAACGGGTCATCCTTTTGCATCACACGGTTGATCAGCGCCTCGGCCTCTTCGATCGGGCTGTCCCCGCCCAGATGCCGGTTCAGCCGCTTTTGCAGACCCTGCTCGCGCCGGATCGCCCGCGCCGTTACCGCGCCTTGTTTAAGGTCGATGATGCGACGGTTTGCAGTTTCGACCGTTTGCCGCAGTTGCACGATGCGCGTGTCCAAACGTCTCAGAGTCTGTTGCCGCAGAGTCGTTTCGTTTTCCAGATCAGCGATGGCCTGCGCCGCCGTGCGCGCCATGTCCTCGCGCCCGTCCGCCAGCGCAAGAGCGGCGCGATCAGTCAGGTCTCGCATGCGGGTCTGCAAGCTGTCAGCCTGGCGCTGCTCGCTGCGCTGGCGCTGGATCATGCTGGCCAATGTCAGCTTGGCCGCTTTCAGATTCTGCTCCGCCTCGCGGATTTTCTGGTCAATCAATTCGATGGAATAAGCGTCGCGCAGGCGATCCTCGGCGCGGGCATTAGCGCCATTGAACAAGGTTTTCAAAGTACCAAACATAGGTTCCTCCAAGAAATGAACATCGTTCACAAACTTGACGTACCAATACTTTGAACAATGTTCAATCGTTCTGTGAACGTCGTTCAGGAAACTATTTGTTTCCGATTTGGAAAATAACTCTCGCAATCATACGCTCGACCTGCTCGCTCGGAACACCCGAGATCCGGTTTTCGAGGCCCAGTATTACGATCCCATGCACCGAGGAAAACAAGGCGCGGGTCATCAGATGCAAGTCCTCTCGCGTATCATTCGGAAACAGCTTCGACACCGGGTCAGCAATATATGCAAAAAGGTCGTTCAAGGCCTGGCGATACCAGTCTGGCACCATACCATCATCGACCATCTTCAGATCGAACAGGGCGCGCCAAAGGTTCGTATTGGCCTCAGCAAACCTCAGATAGGCCGTGCTCATGACGATCAGGCGCTGGACCGGTTCTTCGCTACCGTCGAACGATCCGGCAACGGCCTGCCCCAGACGCTGAAAGGTCCGTCCGTTCACCGCCATGATGATCGCGTTGAGATCGTCAAAGACATTGTAGATCGCCCCCAGCGCACAGCCCGCATCTTTGGCAAGATCGCGGGCGCGCAGCTCCGCCACCCCATCGCGAGCAATCCGGGTTTCCGCTGCCACGACAAGTTTTTCACGCAATTCCGCCCTGCGGGCCTGAGATTTCGAAACCATGCCGATCCCTTCCATGAACCTCGTTCACAATACGAGACCCGAGAGGAAACGAAAAGATCAGATCACCCTTGCCACCACAGGAACGCGCCGATCAGCGCGGCCAATAAAAGCAGGTTGAACGCCAGGCTGCCGAGAATGCTCAAAAACCGCCCCCAACGGCGGTCGGCCAGATCAATTGCGTGCAGATGCGTCTGCACCTCATGGGCCGCCGCCGTCAGCGACGGGGTGTCCAGCGTCAGGCGCAGCTTTGGATGACTCGCCATCGGCTCGGCCCGCGCCAGAACCATCGCCTGCCCATAGACCCGGCGCGGCAGCCGGTGTCTGGCGCGTTTCAACGAGGCGGCAAGCGTTTTGCCCCGCACGCCAAGCTTGCTGCGCAGCAGTCCGATCGTCTCGGCAATCTGGTCCTGAACTTGTTTGCCGTGGCTCACCTGCGCATCCTCCTGACGGGCAAACATATCCTCGCGCCACGGCAGTCTCAATGGGGCTGGCCGTTTTGAAAAAGCGCCTGTATCACCGTGACATGTTGAACACGATCATTCATGGCACACCTACCGCCCTGCCCCCGCTGGTGATTGCGCACGGCCTTTACGGCTCGGCCCGCAACTGGGGGGTCATCGCCAAACGTCTGTCCGATGAACGACAGGTCATCGCGGTTGACATGCGCAACCATGCCCACAGCCCCTGGTCGGACGTGCATGACTATCCCGCGATGGCAGGCGATCTGGCCAAGGTCATCGACCACCTCGGCGGCACGGCGGATGTTGTCGGTCATTCGATGGGCGGCAAGGCAGCGATGACTCTGGCCCTGCAGCACGGCGATCTGGTGCGCAAGCTGGTTGTCGCCGACATCGCGCCCGTGGCCTACGGCCACAGCCAGATGCCCTTTATCGAGGCGATGCGCGGCGTCGACATGTCCACAGTCGAGCGCCGCTCGGATGTCGAGGATCAGCTTGCTGTGCGTGGGGTCGACAAGGCGCTGCAAAGCTTCTTCACCCAGTCGCTGGACCTCAACGAAAAGCGGTGGCGGCTGAACCTTGATGGCCTGGCCGCCGAGATGCCCAAGATAATGGGCTTTCCCAACATCGACGCCACGTGGGACGGCCCCACGCTGTTTCTGTCTGGGGCCGCCTCGGACTATGTCAAACCCGAGCATCGCGACCTGATCCGCTCGCTGTTTCCGCGTGCACGCTTTGCCAAAATCCCCGAGGCGGGTCATTGGCTGCATGCGGAACGGCCCCGCGAATTCGAGGCCGCAACACGGGCTTTCCTGAACGCGTAACCCTGGTTCAGCCCTGATACAGCCGCCGCGCCACCAGCCACGACACCGGCGCGGCCGCGGCAAAACCCACGGCCGCCGCCGACAAAATTGCCCCCAGCGACACCAGTCCTGCGGACAGGACGGCGATTACCGCCGACCCGGCCAAGGCCGTTGAAATCAGGGAATAAAGAAGTGCTGCAAGCCGCATCATAGCCGATTCGTCCTTTGTTGTCCGTTCAGCCACTTCATGCATCTTTTGGAATGTGATCAGCTTTGACCTGGGTCAGCTTGCCTACATTCCCGGATCGACCGGCTCGATCACGTCGCCCCCGCCTTGCCGCCAATCGTTCAGCCCGCCCAGGTTATAAACCTCGGCATAGCCCATTTCCTTTAGCAGCTTGCCCGCAAGCGCCGCGCGCCCTCCAGAGGCGCAATGCAGCACGATCACCCGGTCCTTTTGCATTTCAGGGTCATGATACGGCGTCTCAGGATCGGCGCGGAATTCCAGCATACCGCGCGGGATATGGTGCGAACCCGCCGCCCGCCCGGTGCGTTCCAGTTCCGGCGCGTCGCGAATATCCAGCAGCAACGCGCCCTCTTCCATCAGCTGTTTTGCCTTGGCCGCATCAATCCGTTCGATGACCGCATTTGCAGCCTGCATCATGTCCTTGACCGTCAGTGCCATCCGTTTCCTCCCTGAAACCTTTGTTGGGTATGTACATGCGAATTTTCGAAGATGTAGGTGCCGGATGCAATTCGAAAACGTTCGCTTTCAACAGAACCAGGTCTTTCACCTGCACAATTGGCGGAACTCACAATGCATTTGGCAGGAAATCAAAAGGCCGCACCCTCCGGGCTCCTATCTTTCTCTTGTCCACTCACGGACCGGTCGGGGCGAGGCGGAAACGCCGATGACCCCCGGCCACCCCGCTCCGGTCTGCCCGGATCAATCGCCTTTCACCAAAGACGCCTTTTCCCGAAACGCGCTTGGCGATTCTCCCGTCCACCGCCTGAACGCAGTGGAAAACGCCGCCTGATCCGCATAGCCGAGCGCAAAGGAAACTTCCGACAGGTTCATGCCGGCCTTGATGAAGGTCTGCGCCAGATCGCATCGCAGGTCATCCACGATGGCGCGGAAATTCGCGCCTTCTTCCTGTAACCGGCGGGTAAAGGTGCGCGGGCTCATGCCCAGATTGGCGGCGGCCTCTTCCGCCGGGATGACCCGCCCGGGCAGCGAGGCGGTGATCAGCCCCTCGACCCGCGCCCTCAGCGGCTGTTTCGGCACCGCCCGCTCCGCCAACAGCCGATTGCCATACTCGACCAGATGGTCGCGCAGGCTGGCGTCATAGGTCGGAATGGGCAGGTCCAGGCTGGAATTCGACAACAGGATCTCGGTCTTTTCCGCCCCGAACACCACCGGGAATCCCCCAACCTTCTGAAAGGCTTGCGTAGCCTTCCCAACCTGATGCTGCAACCGCATCTCGATCGGGAAGAACCCGGACTGCGTGACCGACCGCATTCGCGCGACCGCGGCAAACATCAATGTCTCGGTTCGCCGGTGATAGCGGGTATATCCCGCATCCTTCCAGTCCGCTTCGAACGAGGCGACATTTCCCGAAATCCGCAGGCTGAACGCAATGGCGGGATCGATGATGTCGTGAAAGCGCGACGTGTAGTCAATCGCCTCCCGCAGGTTCCGCGAGTATTTGCTGATATATGCGTTCAGGCCGGACGCATCCCTCAACGCCAGCCCGGCCTTGGCGCCAAAGGTAATGTCTTTCATCTGATCGCAGGCGGCCCGGACAAAACCGGCCTCGTTACGGATGTCACAGACCTCGGACGGCGGGTCGATATCGGCGGTCGTCAGCCCGCTTTGTTTCATGATACCGGCGATATCTTCCGGCGTTGCACCGGACGTTTTCAAAAACGAGATCAAATGCCGGATACGGGCGATTGGCACGTCCATGACTCTGCCCCTAATGAACCTGAATGAACATCACCAGCATATGGTCAACTGGCCGATTAAACAAAGAACCAATCACGCCGTCGCCCAGGATCACTCCGGCAAACCTGCCCGGTGCAGATCCTCGGTCATCATCGCCAGGTAGTCCGGCGCAAAGCCGCTCCAGCAACGATGGAAGCGGCTGATTGAAAAATCCGGCCTCCAGCTCAACAGCTCCTGGATGACTTCATTTGCCTCCGAAATCCGGTCCTGTCGCGCCAGGACAACACTCATGACGATGGGCCCAACCGGCCCGGCCATTTGACTGTGACACGCCGACCTTGCCAGAACCTCAGCCTCGCTGATCTCTCCGGTAGCGTATCGGCACAACGCCTTGAGGCATCTCTTGACGTCAAGAAACGGCCCCTTTGGACTCAGTCGAATTGAGGTCTCAAGAATTGGCATGGCAGCCTCGGCCTGCCCGCCCCAGAAATATGCAACCGCCAGACAGAGATGCGCCACAGTTGAACTCGGATTCAACGAAACGGCCAGTTCGGCCTGATCCACTGCTCTTTGGTGCTTACCCTCGAACGTTAAAACGCGGCTCAGCGCAACCTTCGCCATGCTGCTTCGGTCGTCCAGGGATACAGCGAGGCTCGCCTGTCGGCGGGCTCTCTCCAAAACCTCTTCCGGTTTCTCGGTTTCACAGAATGTGATGCGGCGACAATCGAAAAAAGACAACAACGCATGGGCCTCGCCGAATTGAGGGGCAGTCTCCACCAGACTTCCGAGCAGAGTTTGCGCAGTTTGCGTATGCTCTTCAGAAAACTTGTGAAAATGCCACATCGCGCGTTGAAAGCCGTGCCAAAGACTCAGCGAGCCTTCAAAAATACTGGCGCGTTCGCGCTCCACGACCTTCAGCCGTGAATCGACATTCATCGCAATTGCCTGGGCGATTTCCTCCTGCAAATCGAATATGTCCTGCACATCCCGGTCAAACCGCTCTGCCCACAGGTGATGGCTGGTTCTGGCGTCGATCAGTTGGACAGAGATTCGCGCCCGCGCCTCGGCTCGTCGTACGCTGCCTTCGACAATGTAGTCGACCCCCAGTTCGCGCCCGATCCGCTTTACATCTACTGGCTGCCCCTTGTAGGCAAAGGATGATCCCCGCGAAATCACCATCAACCAATCCACGCTCGACAGACAGGTCAGCAGTTCCTGGCTGAACCCATCCGAGAAATATTCCTGTTCAGGATCACCACTCAGGTTGTCAAAGGCCAGCACAGCAACCGCCGGCCTGTCCTCCGGCAAAACACGGGTGGGGTCCGAAACCCGGAACCGCCTGTCACTGCTGCTTTTGACCGGCATGCCGCCGTCGGCCCCACCTCCTGCCATCTCGGTAATTTCGAACAGCGGCCCGTGTTTGGGCCAATCCAGCCCCGAAAGCACCACATAATCCTTGAGGTTGGCCGCCGCGTACAGAAACGCCATCTTTCGGGATTTGTCCGAAAGCGGTTTGTTGACAAAATTCAGGCCCACCGCGACCCGCGCCAGCATGTATTGCTTTTCCATATAGGACAGCCTGCTCGACTGATTGCGGTCCACCCACTCCATCACGTTCCGACGCAGTGTCTCGATCAATTGAATGAGGCCCAGATCATCGCCTTTCAGCTTCACCTCGGGCCCGGCATGGTCAAACACGCTCAGATGCCCCATCAGCGCACTCCAGCTTTCCGCGTCCGCCCTTTCCCGCGCCAGCAGAAGGTGGCTGAGTTCGAAATAGGCGTGGTCGTAAAACAGGAACTGCTTGTCCTGATAGAGCGCCAGATCGATCAGATAATAGTTCAGGCGCGCAGACCCCGACCCGCCAAGCAACACGTTGTACCCGTGCAGATCGCCGTGGGTGTTGCCAATAACCGCGCGCAGTTTCTGATCCGCCGCCCCTCCCGACGCACCCGCCACCAGGTTCAGCGGGTTCGGGTACCAGCGACCATCGAAAATCAGGCTTTGGTCCTCCGCACAAAGCCCGCATTCACTCTGCACAAATTGGAAAATCCGGCCCTGAACCGGGTCCAGCCGATAATTCAACCACCCTCTGAGGATGTCTCCGACCGACACCAGCCCAGCCGCCAGGTGACAGTCGCGGTTCCAGTCCTCAAGCAATCCGGACGACAGCAGGTTCACCGCCTCTACCTGTTCGTCATGCGCACATTCGGCCCAGGGCTTGGCATATTCCAGCCCCCGCCCGGCAATCGACGACAGGATTGCAATCCGGTCATCGACAGCGCTTGTTTTCAGCAGTTCTGGCAGATGCGCACGGGCAAATTCGGGGGCGACCCTGAACGCGATATCGTGCCGCTCCGCCTCCGACAGTTCGTTCCAGGCCGGGTCGGGCGCGCGGTCGAATTTAAGGATCGCCTGCCCGCTGAAATCGGTGCAATGGACATCGGCGGCATAAACATAGGCCCCCGACTTTCCGCTCAGCTTGTGATGCAGATACATGTCATCGCTGAACCCCCATTGCTCCTGCAGCACCGGGCGAAGGTCCTGATACCCCTCTGGCCAGGGCAACCCGATGTGGTCGCCTCCGGGGGTATCCATCTTCGCTGGTTTTCCCGCGTTCTGCACCTTCGCCTCCCCCACGTCGGTCGCGAATAGTTCAGCAATGCACAAAGCTTAGCAGGCAAACCCCGCATCGCACAGCCCGCATTGCTGCAGACGCCTGATTCAGATCGGAATAGAAACGTGGTGCGGGCGGTGGGCATTGAAAATCAATATCCAGAGATTCTATTGAATCTCAAATACTGCGCATCCAACTGATATGTATTGGAATTTTTGGTTTCCGTTGTCTCATTTGATCTCGACGAGTGGCAATGCCTGTTATACCTAGGCGCCGCCCCGGAAAAGAGAAAACCCCCACGGTTTGAACTTGAACGGCAGATGGAAGTGTTCCTCGACGCGCTCGATGCCAAAGCGAAACACCGCGATTTCGAGAAACGAAGGGTTCGAAATGATGCGGCCAGCTTGCCGATAATAGTCTCCGACCTCAAATTCGACCTCGTAGAGCCCTGACTGCACGTCTTGGCCCTCGCTGACCGGATGGTGCAGCAGCCCGTCAGGGCCACACACACCCGACGCGATTTCCGTTCTCGCAGGTCGTAGGTGCCACAGCCGAACCGCCAGTCCGGCAGCGGGTATGCCATCCGCAACATCCACTGCATGAATTGAAATTCCTCCGGCAACCGGATCGGTTGGATGGGACTGATGCGTCACGACACTCTTCTCCTTCTTTGCGGAACTCCAAGCAGTGAGCTACCCCCTGAATTTCGGACACTGACGTAAGCTACGATTTGTTGTCTGCTGATCTTCGACGAAAAGGAGATCAGAGATGTCGAAACGGAAGAACCACTCGCCCGAGT